>JANOTU010000577.1:0-8032 GCA_031416515.1 Hyphomicrobiales bacterium | reverse complement strand
CTATCCGCTGCTGGTCCGCGATGTCGAGACGCTCAGTCAGCATCCCCTGGGCCTCATCATCCATGATGAAGCGCAAATGCTCAAGAACCCCAAGACCGCCGGGTTCAAGGCCGCCAGGCAATTGAAGGCCACGCAAATCCTGGCCCTCACCGGAACACCGGTTGAAAACCAGCTGACCGATGCCTGGAGCCTGATGGAACTGGTCACACCCGGGTTGCTTGGCAATCTTGATCATTTCAACCGCAGCTTCGCCAAACCGATTGCGCGGGACAATGACGCTGCAGCCAAACGGTTGCTGGCGCGGCGCCTGCGCCCCTTCATGTTGCGCCGCACCAAAGACCAGGTGGCAAGCGATCTGCCCGCAAAATCAGAAATTCCGGAGTGGATTGAGCTCAGCGATGCGCAAGCTGCGCTTTATGAATCAATGCGGCTGCTGATGCAAAAACGCGTACGCGAAGAGATTGCCCGGGTGGGCTTGATGCGGTCCCATATCATCTTCCTCGATGCCTTGCTGAAGCTGCGCCAGATTTGTTGCGATCCGCGCCTGCTGGCGGGCCAGGAGGCGACAATCGAGAATTCGGCCAAACTCTCCCGCCTGATGGAAATGCTGCCGGAACTCCTCGCCGAGGGACGAAAGGTAATCCTGTTCAGCCAGTTCACTTCAATGCTCGATCTGATCAAGCCAGAACTGAGCCAGCGAGGCATTGCCTTCAGCGAAATCCGCGGCTCCACCAAAGACCGTAAAGCCCCGGTCGAGGCTTTCCAGTCAGGCGCTGTGCCCTTGATTCTGGTCAGCCTCAAGGCTGGCGGCACGGGCTTGAACCTCACCGCCGCCGACACGGTGATCCTCTACGACCCATGGTGGAACCCCGCCGTTGAGGCCCAGGCCATCGACCGCGCCCACCGCATCGGCCAGACCAAACCCGTCTTCGTCCACCGCCTGATCGCGCGCGGAACGATTGAAGAAAAAATTCTTGTCCTGCAGGACAAGAAGCGTTCTCTGGCCGCGACCCTGTGGGGCGAAGAGGAAGACAGCGCGGTATCAGCCAAATTGACAGAGGAGGATGTACGGTTCCTGCTGGAGTGAATCAGGCTTGAGGCACTCAATTATCCCGCTTGTCCCTGTTGTTGATCGTCGCCTGCCATGGATACGGAATGAGGCATGATCACTCAGCCGTTGCCAGCCAGCGACTTGATGTCCAGCGGGCGGCCCACGAGGATTTCACCGGGGGTGCCGAGGACGCCTTTTTCTTCGCCGTCGATGACGTAGCTGAGAAGTCCGCCGTCACGGGCGATGACCACGAGGCCTTCGCGGTCCGGCACATGGTAGGTGTCACCCTGCATCAGCATCTGGGTCATCACCACATTGCCCTGGGCGTCTTCCACCCGCATCCAGACATTGGCCTTGGCTTTGAGCACCAGGCGGGTCTTGGCGCTGGCTTCGCCATATTCGCGGCCTTCGGTTCTGGCCATCTGGTCGGGCACTGGTGGCTCCGGCTGGCCCCTTGCGGGTTTTACTTTCTCCTGGATGAGGGCGGCGAGGCCATCAAGGCCGGTGCCTTCGGTTTCATCAACACCAAGCTCGGCTTCCACAACTGGTTGCTCTTCGGGCGCTGGCGCTTCGGTGATCTTGATGGTGGCCTCTTCGCTTTCGGTGGACGCCGTCGGCATTGGATCAACCGCCGCCTGCTCGCTCGCAAGCGTTGCCGCTTCATCCGGCAGCAGCAAGAGGGCTGTGCCAGAAATCAGGAACAGCGCGCCCGCGATGGCTGCGGCAATGCCGCCGGTGCCGCCGGGAATGCGGGCAAGCTTGAATTTGAACTTCGGGAGCTTTGGCAGTTTGCTGAAGCTCAGCACCTTGGCGCTGGAAAGCGGTGCCGGATTGGCGGGATGGACGCAGGCTGGCGCCACTTCAGGGCGCGGCAGAAAACGCACATAGTGATGCAGCAGGGGTTCTGGATCAAAGCCCAGGTAAATCGCGTAGACGCCGATCATTTCAAGGGCTTCCATGCGCTCGGGCATGGCGGTCATGTCGCCAAACTCAATGGCCTCGATGTGATAGGGATGAACCCCGGTCATCTCGCTGGCAAATTCAATGGTTTCGCCGCGCGCCTCACGCTCCTGCTGGAGGTACCAGCCGGCCTCGCCCGCGGGGTCCAACTCGCCGTCGGGCTTTTCGCGGGTCACGATCGCTTGGGGTTCAAGACTTGCGTCGTCGTTGACGGGGAGTTCGGCGTCTTCGTTGCTCATGGCACACCCTCAGGGTTACAAACGGTTAACTGTTGGTTTACGTCAGTATTGACCAGAGAATGACCGATAATGGTTAGCGTTCAGCTAACGCAGACCATTGCGATGGTAAATTTTCTGTTGAACATTGAAAAAACTCAGGGCATGGTTCCTGGAGCGAAATGTTTCGCGGGAGGATCATACGATGCACAAAGTTTCCAGAAGACTATTATTGGCCGGCGTCATGGCAATGTCGGTGGCGCTGTCGCCCCAGGCCATGGCCGCCGACAAGATTTTGGCCTCGGTGCCAGGGCTCAGTTTCCCCTTTTTCGTCCACATGATGAAAGCCTTCAAGGCGGAAATCGGCGCCCAGGGCTATGAAGCCATTGAAAGCGATGGCCAGGTTTCCTCGCCCAAGCAGACCGCCGACATCGAAGCCGCGATCACCCAGGGGGTGAAGGGCATCGTCATCAGCCCGAATGAGGTGGACGCGATGGCGCCGGCGCTGCAGCAGGCGGTTGAAGCCGGCATCCCCGTGGTCACGGTTGACCGCCGGGTGCCGTCGGTTGAAGGCATTCTGGCCCATGTCGGCGCTGACAATGTCAAAGGCGGCGAGGCCCAGGGCAATCTGATCATCTCAATGTTCCCCGATGGCGCCACCATCGTCAACCTGCAGGGCCAGTCGGGCGCCTCGCCCGCCATTGACCGCAACAAGGGCCTGCACAATGTGCTGGACGGCAAGGACAAATACAAGATCGTGTTCGAGCAGACCGCAGGCTTTGCCCGCGACAAGGGCCTGGCTGTGACCGAGGCCGCCCTTGCCGGCATGGCGGAGCCGCCAAAAGTCATCGTCGCCGCCAATGACGACATGGCGCTGGGCGCCATGGAAGCGGTGAAGGCGCGCGGCCTGAGCGGCATCGCCATCATCGGCTTTGACGCCCTTCCCGAGGCTTTGGCCCAGGTGCGCGACGGAGGCCTGACCGCCACCATCGAGCAGTTCCCCGGCAAGCAGAGCGCCCTTGGTGTGCAGACGCTGACCAAGTTCCTCAAGGATGGCACCAAGCCCGCCGAGAAGGTTCTGTTGCTGACACCAGAGGCCGTGACCAAGGACAATCTTAACATCGCCGAGCGCATGGGCGAAGTGAAGTAAACGAATTTTCCGGTCGGGCGCGCGCCCGACCGGACCTTTGCAAATGCCGAACTCTACAACACCGCTGCTGCGCATGGCCGGGATATCCAAGTCGTTTCCCGGCGTGCGCGCCCTCGACTCGGTTGATTTTGAAGTAGGCGAAGTGGAAATCCACGCCTTTCTCGGCGAGAATGGCGCTGGCAAATCAACGCTGCTGAAAATCCTTTCGGGCGCGCAATCGTCAGATGCGGGCAGCATTGCGTTTGACGGCAAGCCAGTGAGATTCGCCAGCCCGCATGACGCGCAGGAAAACGGCATTGTCACCATCTACCAGGAATTCACGCTGGCGCCCGACATGACCATCGCGGAGAATGTGTTCATCGGGCGCGAGCCCGGCTCCAAGCTCTTTATCAACCGCGGCCAGATGGAGGCGCAGACCCGGGCGCTGACCGACCGCATCGGCCTTGACCGCAGCCCCAACGCGCTGGTGCGCGACCTTTCGGTGGCTGAGCAGCAGATGGTGGAAATCGCCAGGGCGCTGTCGATGAAATCGCGCCTCATTGTCATGGATGAGCCGACATCGGCCTTGAGCCGGACCGAAGTTGAAAAGCTTTTCGAAATCATCCGCGCCCTGAAGCGCGACGGTATCTCGACAATTTTCGTCACCCACCGCCTGGAGGAGGTCTTCGAGATTTGCGACCGCTACACCGTGCTGCGCGACGGACGCCATGTGGGATCGGGCGATGTGAAGAGCGCCACGCTGGACGACATCATCAAGCTCATGGTGGGCCGCGAGCTGGGGCTTCTGGCCCGGCGGGAGAAATCATTCGCCACCGGCGAAGTGGCCCTGGCTGTTCAAGGCCTGTCGCGCCGCCGCAAGAACACCGATGCCAGAGCCATTGAACTCCATGATGTTTCGTTCGCGGTGCGGAAGGGCGAAATCCTGGGGCTCGCCGGATTGGTGGGGGCGGGGCGCACCGAAACGGCGCGGGCGATTTTTGGCGCCGATGCCATTGATTCAGGAACCGTGCTCATTGACGGAAAAACGGCCTCCATCCAGACGCCAGCCGACGCCATTGCCCATGGCATCGGCCTTGTCCCCGAGGACCGCAAGCAGCAGGCCCTGTTCCTCAGTCTGGCGATCCGCACCAATCTTTCCATCGCCTCGCATGACCGCATCGCGGCCTTCAGGTTTTTCATCAGCGGGGCCAAGGAAGCAGAGCTGGTGGAGGAATACCGCAAACTCCTCAACATCCGCATGTCGTCGGCTGATCAACTGGTTGGCAACCTCTCCGGCGGCAACCAGCAGAAGGTGGTTTTGGCGCGCTGGCTGGCGCTGCGGCCACGCGTGTTGATTGTCGATGAGCCAACCCGCGGCATTGATGTGGGAGCCAAGGTCGAAGTGCATAACCTCCTGTTCCAGATGGCGGAGGCCGGCATCGCCATCATTGTCATCTCGTCGGAACTCCCCGAAATCCTGGCGGTGGCCGACCGCATCGTCACCATGCGCGAGGGCCGCGTGACCGGCGAGGTGATGCGCGCCGATGCCGACCAGCAAAAGCTGATGACATTGATGACACTCGGATTGAAACAGGCGGCTTGAGGGGACATTGATGGCGAGCACCAGCACCGACAAGGGTTTTGACACTTTTTCATTCCTCGCCCGTTTTGCGCCGCTGATATTCCTGCTGCTGCTGATGGCGGTTCTGACCATTCTTGAGCCGCGCTTTCTGGCGCCCTTCAACCTGTTCAATGTGATGCGGCAGGTGTCGATCACCGGCCTTCTCGCCATTGGCATGACTTTTGTGATTTTGACCGCGGGTATTGATCTCTCGGTTGGGTCGCTTCTGGCGCTGGCGGGGCTGGTGGCGGCCGCCGTGGCCAAGGGCGGCATGGAGGACCGTTTCACCGTGGGCGATGGCGCGATTGGCTATGGCTGGCCGCTGGCGGCGCTTGCCGGCATCGCTGTGGGGCTGATCGGCGGCTATGCGCAAGGACTCGCTATCACCAAATTGAAAGTGCCGGCCTTTGTTGTGACACTTGGCGGCATGTCGGTGTTCCGCGGCGCGGCCCTCCTGTTCGCGGGCGGCGGCCCCATCTCCGGCTTTCAACCGGATTTCGCCTGGTGGGGGCAGGGCAAAATCTACTCGGTTCCGGTTCCTGTGATCATCTTCTTTTTTTGCGCCCTCGTTGCCCATATCGTGCTGCGCTATACGCGCTATGGCAGGCGGGTTTACGCGGTGGGCGGCAACCCTGAGGCGGCGCGGCTTGCCGGCCTCAATGTCAACCGCATCATCTGCAGTGTCTATGTGATCATGGGTTTTTTCGCCGGGCTCGGCTCATTCGTGCTGGCGGCGCGCCTGAACTCCGCTGAAGCTGTGGCTGGCACCGGCTATGAGCTTACCGTCATTGCCTCGGTGGTGATCGGCGGCACCAGTCTCTTTGGCGGTGTGGGCTCGATCTTCGGCACGGTGATCGGCTCGGTCCTGATCGGCGTTTTGCTCAATGGCCTGCAGCTCATGAATGTTTCATCCTACATCCAGCAGATCATCATCGGCGTCATCATCGTGCTCTCCGTCGCCTTCGACACCTACGCCAAATCCCGCCGCCGCAAGGCCTGACGTTAAAGCACCACGCCGTTCCTTTGGGCGAATTCCATGAGTTCGGGGCGGACGGAGTGCAGCGGGCTTTTGAGCAGGGGTTCCATGACGGTCCAGAGTTTTGCGGTATCGAGCGAGCGCACCATGGCTTTGACCGGGCCAATTGCCGAGGGGACCATGGAGATGGAGGTGAGGCCGATGCCGATCAGACCCATGGCTTCGAGAGGTCTGCCGCCCAATTCGCCGCACAGGGTCAGGGGCTTTTTGTGCTGGGCTGCTTTTTCGACAATGACACGCATGGCCCCCAGCGCTGAGGGGCTCAAGGGATCATAGCGGCCCGCAAGTTTCGGATTGCCGCGATCAGAGGCATAGAGAAACTGCATCAGGTCATTGGAACCAATGGAGGCGAAATCGACCAGCGGCAAAAGCTGGTCAAGTTGCCAGATGAGGGCGGGGATTTCAATCATCACGCCAAGCTTGAGCGGCGAGGGGAGAATGTGGCCATGTTTCAGGAGGTGGGACTTTTCCATTTCCACAGCTTCCCGCGCACGAATGTATTCCTCGACATCGGCGATCATCGGGAACATGATCTTCATCGGCGTGCCCGAGCCCGCCATCAGCAGGGCGCGGATTTGCAGGCGCAGCAGCGCCGGGCGGTCCAGCGACATGCGGATGGAGCGCCAGCCCATGGCGGGGTTTTCTTCCCTGGCCTGGCGCAAGTATGGCAGCGTCTTGTCAGCGCCGATATCAAGGGTGCGGAACACCACGGGCTTGCCTTTGGCCTGCTCGATGATCGCGGCATAATGCCGGATCTGCGCGGAGAGCCGGGGAAAGCGATGCGCCATCATGAATTGCAATTCGGTGCGGTAAAGGCCGATGCCGGCAGCGCCTGAATCATGCAAGTGCGGCATATCGACGATCAGCCCTGCATTGATGTTGAGTTCTATCTGGACACCGTCCCTGCTCAGCGACATCTCATCGCGATGCTCAGCATACTGCGCTTGCCTGCGCGCATAAAAATGCACCTTGTCGGCATAGGCCTTGTGCAGCTCTGGCGTGGGCCGCACGAAAATTTCGCCCGTGCCGCCATCGATGATGATGGGACTGCCGGTGTCGACCAGATCGATCAGGCCCGCCGCCTGGCCGATCGCCGGAATGCCAAGGGCGCGCGCCACGATCGCCACATGGCTGGTCTTGCCGCCTTCCTCAAGAATGACGCCTCGCAGCCTGGCGCGGTCATAGTCAAGGAGTTCCGCAGGCCCCATATTGCGCGCCACCACAATGGCATTCTGCGGCAGGTCGCCGCGGGACGCCGTCGCCATGGCGCCGGTGAGAATGCGCATCAGGCGGTTGGAGAGATCATCAAGATCATGCATGCGCTCGCGCAAATAATGATCCGGTGTGCGCATCATGCGGGCGCGGTTGTCGCCCTGCACCCGCTCAACGGCGGCTTCCGCTGTAAGGCCTGTGTCAATGGCCTCGCCCAGGCGGGTGACCCAGCCCTTGTCATGGGCGAACATGCGGATGGTTTCGAGGACATCGGAATATTCCGTGGCGCGCTGCGCATCCGAGCCGTCAAGCAGTTCATCGACATGGGCGCGGAGTTGCCGCACCGCGTCTTCAAGGCGCCTTCGCTCATGGGGCATGCTTTCGGCGATCATGTTCTCAATGACCACGCGGGGCTCATGCAGCACCGCATGGCCGATGGCCACGCCTTCTGCGAGTGAATCGCCGCGCATATGGTGGCTGCGCACATGGGAGACGTCGGCGGCAACCTCGCGGGCGACTTCCTTGAGTTCGCCAGAGGCGATGACTTCCGCCAGCACCATGGCCGTGGTTTGCAGCGCCTCTTCCTCTTCCTCCGTGTACTGACGGCGGGTGCGGTTCTGCACCACCAGCACGCCGATGACCGTGCCGCCGCGCATGATGGGAACGCCGAGGAAAGAGTTGTAAATCTCCTCGCCGGTCTCGGGCAGATATTTGAATGACGGGTGATGCTGGGCGTCGGCGAGATTGAGGCCGATGGCGTCTTTCGCGATGGTGCCAACGAGGCCCTCGCCGGATTTCAGCTTCGACT
>JANOTU010000576.1:0-2465 GCA_031416515.1 Hyphomicrobiales bacterium | reverse complement strand
CAGGACAATCTCAACACCCACAAGCCCGCCGCGCTCTACGAAGCCTTTCCCGCCGAAGAGGCGCGCCGCTTGGTCGAGCGGTCCGAATGGCATTACACGCCCAAACACGGCAGCTGGCTCAATATGGCTGAGTCCGAACTTGGTGTGCTCGGGTCTCAGTGTCTGGATCGGCGCATCCCCGACAAGCAAACCCTGACAAGCGAAGTCGCCGCCTGGACCGCCAGACGCAACAAGCATCAGGTCAAAGTCGATTGGCAATTCAAAACCGCAGACGCACGCATCAAGCTGAAGAGATTTTACCCTCTTTTTGAATGACTCGGGGTACTATAGCCCGTGCGAGTGCTGGGCTATGGCGATCGCCATTTCTTCCTGGAAGATGGCGATGTATTTTTTCACGTTCTGGCCGATCAGGTCCATTTTTCCCAATGCGGCCAGTCTTTCGCCTGCCCTTTTCATTTCGGATCTGGGCACGATCTGGTTGATGATGCCGCAGGTGTCGGCCAGCGACATCAGGCAGACATCATGCGGGCTTGGCAGCTCGTCGCCGAGCAGGATTTCGAGGAGGCGGAGCTTGGCCTCGCGGATTTCGCGGCCGTCCACAACCGGGTAGCGCCTAGTTTTCAGAAACCACAGGATGCGTCCCTCGGTCTTGGTGAGTATCTTGCGCTCACACAAGCGGTTGAGGGCGGCTTCGCGCACCGCTTCGCCGGAGGTGACCAATTGCCCGATCAACTTGTCAGCCGCGAAATCAAATGCCGGATCAACCATCCGGCTGAGGATGAGATCAACAGCCTTCTCGCCCGTGGGCGCCTTGTTGATGATGCGGATGGCGTGGAGGTCGCTGTCAATGCGCTCGCGCAGCGCCAGCTCCATGATGGCGGCCCCGGCAAAGCCCGCATCCTGCACCTCGGGGGCCATGTCAACAAAGCTACCGCCTTCATCCTTGATGGTGAGCAGGAGAAATTCCTCTACAACTGTCAGCATGTTCACCCCCTCCATTGCCGTTGGCGCGGGCGGACTATCGCGGCGCGGCAATTGAGTGTCAACCGCAAAATCCCAGCCGCCCTTGACGCGCGAAGCTTACCTGTTAACGTGAAGCTGGTTCAATGTTGCGAGTATTTTCGTGTCTGCCAGCCTCACCCTTGTGCTTCAAAATGATATCGCCGAGGTGGCGCGGGTGCTTGAGGCTGTCGCGGCCTTCACCGAGGAAAATCAGATTGGCGAGAATGGCGCTTTCAAGCTCAATCTTGTGCTCGATGAACTGGTCACCAACATTCTGACCCATGGCTGCCGCGGCCGGCCGGATTGCCGGGTTGGCCTCAAGGTGGAATATGAGGCTGGTGTGATCAGGGTTGATCTGGTGGACAATGGTGTGCCATTTAACCCCATTGAGGCCGAGATGCCCAGGCTTGGCACGAGCGTCGAAGACGCCCGCGTCGGCGGCCTTGGTGTCAGGCTGGTGAGGAAATACGCCAACCACACGGAGTATGCGCATGTCGCGGGGAACAACCGGTTCCATTTTACCATGACCGGCCGTTAAAGAGAGAATGAGGACAAGAAAATGGACATGAAACATGAAATTCGCGGCGACGCCCTGATCCTGAAACCAGCCAGGCGCATTGACAGCAGCACCGCCAAGGCCTTCGAGGAACAGGCAGGCGCGCTGATCGATGGCGGACCCAAGAAGGTCGTCATTGATTTCTCCGGCCTTGACTATATCAGTTCGGCGGGCCTGCGCGTGGTGCTCACCGCCGCCAAGAAAGTCAAAGCCTCAGGGGGAGGCCTGACGCTGTGCGGGCTCCAGGGCAACATCAAGGAAGTGATCGAGGTGAGCGGCTTTGCCTCAATTCTCGGCGCCCATGCCGGTGTCGATGAAGCGATCACAGCGCTGGGTTAGGGCTTGCAAGGCAATAACAGCCTCGAGTCGAAGCGGCTCGCTCCCCAGTTTCGTCATGCCAGGGACAAGCTGGCATCCAGCTTTCAGCGTAACCGAGCTTCGATAATCAAGGCCTGTTCAAGCCGCGAGCTGGATCCCAGCTTGTCCCTGGGATGACGGTCGTGGGGTGGTGGTTCACTTCGCATCGAGTCACTTATTTCCTTACAAGCCCTCAGTATACTCCTCCACGCCACAGACCATGATTTGCAATAAAGGATAGCGTCCCCTTTGTTCCCATTGTTCACGTTTAGCGGGCTTCCAGCCCGCTCTTTACTTTGCCCAATTGGAGCCTGTGTAAAGTCATGGCAAAGGGCGGGCTGGAAGCCCGACGATGGGGCAAGCTACCAAGCTGTAATCAGCATTCGCCACAAGAGGGCAAATGGTGCAAACTTCCTTGCAACCTGGCAGAACAGGCGTGATCGATTCACGCTGCCACTGATTGCAGTTCCGGGTCGGCCAAGCCATGATATTTGACCCGTTCCATGATCCTGCGGGCCCAGGCGCTGTGTGTAGATGGTTCGCACATTGC
>JANOTU010000575.1:0-2983 GCA_031416515.1 Hyphomicrobiales bacterium | reverse complement strand
CGTTCTCAATGATGATGACCATCGTATCCAGCCGGTTGTTGCCGGGCCGGTCCGGGATCAGAATGGTGTTGTCGTCGATGACCTGCGCAAACCCCGGCGGATCGCCGCGCGGGGTGACATCAGCCTTGCCGTGCGCGTTCGATGTCGAAAGCACCAGGAAGGGCGACATGGCAATGAAAGCCCGCGAGTATTTATCCAGCGATGGCCGCGCCTTTTGCACGGCGAGGCCTTCGGCGCTGCCGAGAATTGCGCGCAGGTCTTGTTCCGTCTTGATCATGTGTTCCTCAATCCTTCTTTGCGCACCCAGGCCTCGGTCTGGTCCAGCGCTGTCTCCACCATGTCGAACATTTCCTGCACTTCGTCCTCGGTGATGATCAGCGGCGGACAAAACACCAGCGAGTCGATCATGCAGCGGTTAATCAGGCCAAGTTCTTGAAGGTATCCCACGCAAGTGGCCCCCACGCCTTTCTTTGGATCAAAGGCGCGTTTGGTTTTTTTGTCGGCGACCAGTTCGAGCGCCCCCATCAGGCCCACGCCGCGGGCTTCGCCCACCAGGGGATGTTCTTCCAGTTTCCGCAGCCGCGCCATGAACACAGGCGCCACCATCTTCACATGTTCAACAATCTTCTCGCGCTCATAAATCTCGATGGTCTTGAGCGCCACAGCGCAACCCACGGGGTGGGCGGTATAGGTGAAGCCATGGCCGAAAGTGCCGATCTTCCGGCTTTCATCCAGCATCGCCTGATAAAGCTCTTCCTCAATGGTGATGGCGCTCAAGGGAAAATAAGCCGAGGTGATCGCCTTGGCCATGGAAATGGAGGTGGCCTTGATGCCAAACGTCTGCGTGCCAAACCATTCACCTGTGCGGCCAAAGCCGCAGATCACTTCATCAACAATAAAGCGCACATCATATTTTGCCAGCACCGCGTTGATCTTTGGGAAATAACTCGATGGCGGCACCACAACCCCGCCCGCGCCCATCACCGGCTCGGCAATAAAAGCCGCGACCGTATCAGGTCCTTCGCGCTGGATCATCTCGTCCAGATCGCGCGCCATGCGGTCGGTGAACTGATCTTCCGTCTCGCCATCGTGAGCGCCGCGATAATAATGCGGGCACGAGGTGTGCAGCACACCGGCAATGGGGAGATCAAAATCAATATGCGCCGATGTCAGGCTGGTGAGTGAACCCGAAGCAATGGTGACACCGTGATAGCCGCGGATGCGCGAGATGCTCTTTTTCTTGTTCGGCCGACCCAGGGCATTGGTGAAAGACCAGGTGAGCTTCATCTGCATGTCACTGGCTTCGGAACCGGAGGTGCCGAAGAGAATTTTGGATGCCGGAACCGGCGAAATCTCTTTCAGCTTCTCTGAAAGCTCAATCACCCCGTCATGCGATTTGCCGCCGAAGACAGTGGTGAAGGAGAGCTTGCGCATCGCCGCCGCCGCCGCCTCGACAATCTCCTCATTGCCGTAGCCAAGCGCTGTGCACCACAGCCCCGCCATGCCCTCGATGTAGCGCTTGCCGCTGTCATCATAGAGATAGATGCCGCGCCCCTCATTGAGGATCAGCGGCCCGGTTTCCCGGTGCTTTGCCAGATTGGTCCACGGATGCAGGACGGTTTCAATATCGCGGTGGGCCATGTTGGAAAGCTGGGGCATTGTTGTTCTCCTTGAAAATAAAACCATACACTAGAAGCGCAGCACCCGTAACCACCGGGCGATATCGAGCAGGCTGACCAGCGCGGAGGCCACATAGGTAAATGCAGCTGCCTTCAAAACGCTGCGAGCGCCGGCCATGTCTTCAGCAGGCAGATAATTTTTGAGAATGGGCAGCGCCCGGTTGAAACTGGCGTCATATTCTGTGGGCAGCGTGAAAATGTGGATGACCACGGTTGACGCCAATATGCCCAGCGCCAGAACGACCTCAGCTACCAGCACAACCGGCGAGCGCGTGAGCGCAAACACCAAAGGCGTGGCCATCATCATCATGCTGCCGGCGCGCTCAATGGCGATGCAGGTGAGGGCCAGCTTCTGGCGCAGGATGAGGGGCGCGTAAGCGTCCCGGTCCTGCAAGGCATGGCACACCTCATGCGCGGCAACCGCAACCGCCGTCACCGATTTGCTGTCAAAATTCCTGGCGGAAAGCCGAACGGCCTTGTCGGCTGGAGAATAATGATCCCCCTCGACAACGCGCTCGACCTTGATGGTGCGCAGCCCCGCCTCATCAAGCAGATGCCGCGCCAGCTCTCCGCCCGTGCCCGGAAAGTCCTCCCGCGCCGCGTCATGCTTGCGCATGGTCCACCTGATCCAAACTTGCGGACCGTAGATCAGGCCGAACAATAAGCCTGCGCCAAGGACGACAAAAATAACCATGCAGCGGAATCAAACCAGCCATTTCGTCGGCACGTCCAGAGCCGCCGCCAGTCGAGTGAGAGTTTCCTCAGTGCCTTTTTTCTCGCGAGTCTCGATTTCAGAAAGATAACCTTGGCCAATACCCGCCTTCTCGGCCACCTCAGCCTGTGTCACGCCCCGCCAACGCCGGATGGCTTTCACCAGACTGTCACCGGAAAGGAGATAACGCGAGACTTCTTCCGGCAGGAGTTCGTCCTTGCCGGTCTCAAGATCATGCAGTCGTTCGAGGCAGATTGCGAGGTCTTCCCAATCCTCCGCGTCATTGGCCTGCGCGCGCATGGCCTCATACAGTTCGAGAGGGATGATCACGAGACGCTCGCCCATTGGCGTTGTGATGATTTGTGGTTTCATGGAAGCGGTCCTTTTCGCTGCTTCTCCCTCCCCCCTGTGGGGAGGGCCGGGGTGGGGGTCGCTCCGGCGTTTATCGCTCTTGGATCGCAGAAACAAGAATTGATGCTACGGAGCGACCCCCACCCCTAACCCCTCCCCACAAGGGGGAGGGGAATAACGGGAGCGTCGCTCAATTCCCCAAAATCGCCGATTCCAGAATATCCAGCCCTTCATCCAGGAT
>JANOTU010000574.1:0-9981 GCA_031416515.1 Hyphomicrobiales bacterium | reverse complement strand
CTTGCTGAGTGGCCACGGCCCGCCACCTCTGCGGCGAACCTGACCCGGCTCCAGCCGTGGCGCATCAAGGTCCTTCAGTCCGCGCAAGATGGTGCTGCGCGGCCCACCCGGTAACCTCCGCCACGCCTGCCAACCCGCCCCGGCCGGCAACGCGCGTCTCGCTCGCGGCAAACAACCGCCGTCCACGCTCGTCGCGCTTCGAGCCGTCCAATTCCCACCGTTGCCGAATCGCTTGAGTGTCAGCCATCCACGAACTAGTAACCTCATCCACGACCCAGTGGAATCCAGCAGCCATGAGTCACATTGCCGCAGCGCCAAAGTTGGCAAACCGATTCACTTATTGTTGGGGGTCGCCTTACTCCGGTGGAACTCAAAGACCCGAAGTGGCCGACGAAGTGGTAGGTCCTTCGAGGCTCGCAAGGGCTCGCTCCTCAGGATGAGGAAAAACCCTCATCCTGAGGCGCTCGCCCCCTTGGGCGATGACGGTAGTCCTCATCCTGAGGCGCTCGCCCCCTTGGGCGAGCCTCGAAGGACCGCCCGCCGCTTCTCCGTCGCTGCCAGATCCAGCCCCCAGTCATAGCCATTGTCCACAGCCTTCAGCACCACGCCGTAAACATCGCGCGCATGGGCCAAATCGATGAAATCGTCGAGCACGTCATCGAGCACCTTCTCCGGATCGCGGTCCAGCGGATCGCCGTAGCCGCCGCCCGAGGGCGAGACATAGGTGACCACGTCGCCAACATCGACGCGGAGGCCGGAAAATTTCGCTGGGTTCTGCGTCACATCTTGCGGGCTGGCGCTGTTATAGGTCTCAAGCCGCCCCACCGCCCCCGCAGTGCCGCCAAATATCCCCCAGGGCGCGTCTTTCTGCCGGTCAGATTCGTGGGTGACGAAGCCCGGTGTCAAAAAGCGCTGCGATTTCACCACGCCCTGGCCGCCGCGGAATTTACCCGCACCCGGAAAAATATCAGAGCGGCATTCATAGCGGTCGCAAATCAGCGGCAGATGCATGCCTAAGTCTTCCAGCGGATTGTTGCGGGTGTTGCGCATCAGCTCTTCGATGGTGTCAGGACCATCGGATTTGGGGCGGCCGCCCATGGCGGCCTCGTTCACTTCCAGGAACACCCAGTAATCGCCCGAGGGCCGCACCCCGGAATAGGCGGCGAAGGAAAGCGTGGCCGCATTGCCGCCGGTGCACTTGTCGGGAACCACGGGTGCCAGCGCCTTGATGATGAGATCAACCACGCGCTGGATCTGGCTGAAGCGCGCCTCTGCGGCGACTGGCGCAATCGGATTGAAGATCGAGCCCTTGGGGGCTGTCACTTTCACCGGGCGGAACGAGCCCTCATTCTGTGGAATATATTCACTGTGGGTATAGGTATCCAGCAGCAGCGCCCGGAAGGCGAAATAGCAGGCGACCTTGGTGGAGCCCTCAAACGGCACATTGTATGCCGTTGGCACCTGCGGGCTGGAGCCCGTGAGATCAACCTCCACGCTGTCGCCCTTGACGCGCACGGTCACCTTCACCGGCAAGGTCTTGTCGCGGTTGCGGCCATCATCGTCGAGAAAGCCCTCGGCCTTGTATTCGCCGTCGGGGATTTTCTTGATCTCGCGCCGGAGCATGGCCTCGGTGTAGTCCATCAACTGCTCGGTCGCCTGGAACACGGTTGCTTTCCCGTAAGTCGCCAGCAATTCCTGGAAGCGCTTCACCCCCAGTTCGGCGGAAGCGATCTGCGCCTCAAGATCGCCCATCACCAGGCTCGGCACGCGGGTGTTGTTGCGGATGTAATTCCACACACTCTCATTGCGCTTGCCAGCATCATAAAGCTGAAGCGCATTCATCAACATGCCCTCGGCATACATGTCCGGAACATCAATGATCAGGCCGGGCGTGGCAGCACCTATATCGACGTGGTGCGCCGTGTTGGCGGAAAATCCCACCAACTCGCCCTTGAAGAACACCGGCATGACCACGGCGATATCGGGCGAATGACTGGCCCCGAAATAGGGGTGATTGTGCAGCACAAGGTCGCCTGGCTTCCAGTCCTTGAGCTTGATGGTGTGCTCAATGCCGCGCAGATAGCCGGGCAGCGAGCCAATATGCATGGGCGTTGAATCGGATTCGCACAGAGTGTTGAAGCGCGTGTCAAACAGCCCCGCGCCCAGATCCTGGCTCTCGCGGATGATCGAGGAATAAGACATCCGGTACAACACATTGCCCATCTGCTCGGCAATGGAATGCAGCGCGCCGCCGATCACCTGCAGCGAGATGGGGTCGATCTTCTTTGTCTTGGGTTTCTTGGCCATGTTATTTCCTCACTGATTTCGCGCCTGTTTGTCGCCAGGGTCCTTCGAGGCTCGGCTCACGCTCGCACCTCAGGATGAGGGGAGGGCGCAACTCTATCTTCCTCACCCTGAGGTGCGCGCCCTTGCGCGCCTCGAAGGGCCAGGCTGGCTCAAATGAATATCACCGTGGCCCAGCACGGTGGCTTTGTATTTGGGCGGCACCAGCGTTGTGGAATTGTGTTGCACGATCAGCGCCGGGCCGGTGATCTTGTCGCCCGCCAGCAGCAGGCTGCGGTCATAGCGCGGTGTTTTCACCGTCTTGCCGTCATCGAACACGGTGTCGCGCGCATAGAGTTTCGCCGCCGCCGGATTGCTGCGGTTGCCTTTCCTCAGATTGGGCAGTTTCAGGGTCTCGACCGCCGCCGTCCCCACCACCCGCAGGGTGATGATCTCAACCGACTGGTCTTCAAAAGCGTGACCGTAAACCTGGCGGTGGGCGTTGTAGAAACTCTTGATCACGGAACCCACATTCCTGGCCGACAAGGCCTCCTTCGGCATGGCGGCGCGCAGCTCAAAGCCCTGGCCCACATAGCGGCATTCGGCAATCGCTGTAAAATTCTGTTTGGCGGCAGGTATGCCGTCCGCGGCAAGCTGCTTGGCCGCAAGAGCCTTCAGTTCACTGATGATCTTGTTGACAGCGGCGAATTCCTTCGCCCCCGCCTTGTCCGCCACCACAAGAACCGAGCGGGTGAACTCATATTGCAGTTCCGTGAGCAGCAGCCCCATCGCCGCCGTAATGCCAGGATGCAGGGGTGCTATCACATCTTTCGCGTGGATCATCTCGGCAAGCGCCGTGGCATGCAGCGGTCCAGCGCCGCCAAAACCCATCAGCGTGAAATTGCGCGGATCAATGCCCTTGGCCACCGAATTGGCGTTGATCGCCAGCGCCATGTTGTTGTTGACCACTTTGAGAATGCCAAGCGCTGCATCTTTCACCGAAAGCCCCAGCTTCCTGGCGATATGCTGCTCCACCGCCTTGTGCGCAAGTTTGGGGTCAATCTTGAGATCGCCGCCGAGGAAATGCTCAGGATCGAGCCGGCCCAGCACAACTTGCGCATCCGTCACCGCAGGCTCCGTGCCGCCCTTGCCGTAGCATGCAGGCCCCGGATCAGCGCCGGCCGAGCGCGGCCCCACGCGGAAAGCCCCGCCCGGATCAAGATAGGCGATGGAACCGCCGCCTGCGCCAATGGCGTCAATGTCGATCATCGGCACCAGCACGGGGAGGGACGCCACTTCGGTGTCGCGCGGGTTCTTGATGCGAAGCTCGCCGTTCTGGATGACCGAGATATCAGCCGAGGTGCCGCCAATATCGATGGTGATGACATTCTTGGTCTTGCAGGCAGCCCCGGTCCAGCGCCCGCCGATTACGCCGCCAGCAGGCCCGGAAAGAAGCAGGCCCACCGGGCGCTGCGAGCTATTCTCGATCGTTGAAATGCCGCCATTGGACTGCATGATGCGCACCCGGGCGTTAATGCCGTTTTCCTTCAGCCGGGTCTCCAGCCGCTTGAGATAAAGCGATGTCCTGGGTCCGATATAGGCGTTCATCGCCGCCGTGGAAAACCGCTCATACTCGCGGATGACATTGACCACCTCCGAAGAGCAGCAGATGAACGCCCCCGGCATGATGTTCTCGACAATGGCCTTGGCCTTCTTCTCATGCGCGTCATTGAGGAAGGAAAACAGAAAGCAGATGATCACGGCGTCCAGCCCGCGCTTCTTGAACAGTTCGGCGGCTTCGCGCACCTGAGCTTCATCAAGGGGCGTTGTAATTTCGCCGGTGGGCGGCATCAGCCGCTCATCGACAACAATGCGGTTGCGGCGCTTCACCAAAGGCTTCGATTGCCACGGCACATCAAATTGCAGGGAAAAATTATGCGGCCTCTTGTGCCGCGCCATGTGGAGAATATCGCGGAACCCCCGCGTGGTGATCATGCCCACTTCGGCCCCTTTGCGCTCGATCACCATATTGGTGGCAACCGTGGTGCCATGAAACACCATGTCGACATCGCCTGGGGCGATACCCGCCATCTTGCAGATTTCAGCCACACCCCTGACCACCGCCACCGATTGATCAGCGGGCGTTGACGCAACCTTGTGAACGAATATCGACTGCTTGCCGCCCCTTCCACTTTGTTCCAGCACAATATCCGTAAACGTGCCCCCCACATCGACGCCAATTCGAATCATGTCCGCTCCCCATCCAACTAAATCCTCACCCTGAGGTGCGAGCTCTTGCGAGCCTCGAAGGGCCCTTCGAGGCTCGCGAAGGCGCTCGCACCTCAGGGTGAGGACATACACATCATACATTCAGGTCATTGGAGTCAAGATAGGCCAGAACATTGGCCAGGGGCTCAACATCGCCGAACTTGGCATCGATGTCGAACAGGTTCCATTCCACCGCCCCGGCAATCCGGTCGCCAATGGCCTCGCGCACCGCAATGGGCCGGAAGCCATCGGCGATGGCGTCCTCCACCGTATTGCGCACACAGGCCGCTGCGGTCACGCCTGTGACAATCACCGTATCAACCCCCATGGTCTTCAGCATTCCCGAAAGATACGTGCCATGAAAGGCGCTGGCCCGCTTCTTCACAATCACATGCTCGCCAGCAATGGGTGCTATCCGGCTGTCAATGGCGGCGGCCTCGGAGCCCACTTTCAGAACCTCGACAGGAATCTTGTGATGCCAAAGCCCCATGTCGCCCGGCACAGTGCGGTCGGTCACATCATAGGCCGTGGTCGTAAAGACCACCGGAAACCCGCGCCTGCGGAATGCCGCCAGCAAGGCTTGCGTGGCCGGAATGATCTCCTCCATGCCGTCGCAGGTAAAGGCATTGCCGGGCCTGGTCCAGGCATTAGCCAGATCGATATTGATCAGCGCCGGCTTCTTGCCAAAGCCGATGCGGCGCTGAAAGCCGCGCGTCTTGTAAAACTCCGCATTGGCCTTGAACACGATTTCCAGGGCTTGTCTGACTTCATCCGTTGTTTGCATGGCGTCCTTCCCTCTGTATCTGACGAGCGATCTTGCCGCATTCCACCACCGCCGGGAAATGCTTTGTTTTGATCAATTGATACCAATCTGCTATCAATCGCCATGGTCGATATCCGGCAGCTCAGGGCCTTCATCGCTGTGGCGGGACACCGTGCGCTCGTCCTGCCATAGGTAGTCCGCGCGTTGGCTCAGAACGACGAAAAAAGGCCGCCCCCCCTTCCTGCCTCAATCGGCCGTTGGCATAACCGGCGCCACAAGCGGCGGAGCTATGCCACGTCGCGGGGCCATTTACATGAAGGCGCATTTCGGCTGAAAGGCGGATCATTCAACACTGTGAGAGGCTTTCATGAAAACCCGCGCCGCCGTCGCCTTTGAAAAAGCCCGTCCGCTTGAGATTGTCGAGGTTGATCTTGAGGGCCCGAAGGAAAGCGAGGTTCTGGTCGAGATCAAGGCAACCGGCATTTGCCACACCGATGAGTTCACCATCTCCGGCGCTGATCCTGAAGGGCTGTTCCCGGCCATCATGGGCCATGAAGGCGCGGGCATTGTGCGCGAGGTGGGGAAGGGGGTCACATCGCTGAAGCCGGGCGATCATGTCATCCCGCTCTACACGCCCGAATGCCGCGAATGCGAATATTGCCTGAACCCTAAAACCAATCTCTGCCAGAAAATCCGGGTGACGCAAGGCAAAGGCCTGATGCCCGATGGCACCTCGCGCTTTTCCTACAAGGGCCAGATGATCCATCATTATATGGGCTGCTCGACATTCTCCAACTACACGGTGCTGCCGGAAATAGCGCTCGCCAAGGTCCGCGAGGACGCGCCCTTTGACAAGATTTGCTACATCGGCTGCGGTGTCACCACGGGTGTTGGCGCTGTTATCAACACGGCGAAGGTGGAAGTGGGGTCCACGGCGATTGTCTTCGGACTCGGCGGCATTGGCCTCAATGTCATCCAGGGCCTGCGCCTCGCCGGTGCCCGGATGATTGTCGGTGTTGACCTCAACCCGGAGCGCGAGAGTTGGGGCAAACGTTTTGGCATGACCCATTTTGTCAATCCCGCCAACGTGACAGGCGATCTGGTCGCCCACCTTGTCGATGTCACCGGCGGCGGCGCTGACTATACGTTTGAGTGCATCGGCAATGTGAAGGTGATGCGGATCGCGCTGGAAGCAGCGCACAAGGGCTGGGGCCAGTCGATCATCATCGGCGTGGCGGGCGCTGGCCAGGAAATCTCCACGCGGCCCTTCCAGTTGGTAACCGGCCGCTCATGGCGCGGCACGGCCTTTGGCGGCGCTCGTGGCCGCACCGATGTGCCAAAGATTGTCGACTGGTACATGAATGGCAGAATCGAGATTGACCCGATGATCACCCACATCCTGCCCCTGGAGAAAATCAACGACGCCTTCGATCTCATGCGCGAAGGCAAATCCATCCGCGGTGTGGTGGTTTACTGATTCTGTTCGGCCTCAATCAGCGCCCGCAAATTTGCAAGGCTTGGAATCTTCATCTTGCGGCCCTCCTTGATCACCAGCCCGCGTGTCTCCAGCAAGGAAAACTCCCGCGACACCGCCTCGCGGTGGGTGCTGATCCGGCTGGCGAATTCGGCATGGGTGGGCGCTGGCGAGAGTACCACCTGCGGTGCGCCGCCTGCGGCCTGCTCGGCCATGCGCAGCAGTTCCGCATGGAGGCGCTTGTTCACCGCCAGGGTGCTGAACTCGAACACCCGCTCTGTGAGCACTCTCACATAGCCTGTCATATGGCGCAGCACCGCCATGGTAAAATCAGGATGTGTGGCGATTGCAGAAAGGAAATGTTGCTGCCGCATGACCGCGACAACGCAGGGTTCAGCGCACTCCACACTTGCCGAGCGCGGTCGTCCGTCGATTGCCGACAGCTCGCCAAAAATCGCGCCCGCTTTCATGTCGCGGAAACTGACCTTCTGGCCATCAACCGAATAGATGCTGATGCGCACAACGCCCCGCAGCAGAAACAGCACATCAAAGGTTTGGTCCGTATGGCCAATGATCAAGTCCCTGGTGCCATATTCACGAACAATGCAGCGCTGGCTCAATTCAGCAAAATCGGCTGGTTTGAGCGCGCTGAAAAAAGCAAACGACCTTAAGGCGTCCAGTGAAATCGAACTCATGCGATACACCCCCGCCGCACCAAAACCATCAAATCAAACATAAATCAACTGCGATGAAATGACACTGGGTCACCGTTGGCTCGACGCCGGAAAATTCTTGTGTTAGCTTCATCGCCAAATTGGAAATGGTGGGAACAGAATGGCCAGGGGCGCGCGTCATCATCTTGTTCTGGAAGCGCCCAAATCAGGTGTCGGTCCTGCAAGAGCTGTGAAGCTTCCCGGCTCAACCTGGCATGACCACCTCGTCATGCTCCTGCACATCGCCGCCGAGATCGAGCATGGGCTGATGGCGCAATATCTTTACGCGGCCTATTCCCTGGGCGGGCCCGATGTTTCGGACAGGCATCGTCAAGCCCTGGTCAAGCGCTGGCAGGATGCGATTCTGCTGGTGGCCAAGGAAGAGATGGGCCATCTCCTGACCGTGCAGAACATTCTCACTTTGCTGGGTGCCCCCGTCAATCTTGAGCGCTCGGATTATCCGTGGGACACGCCCTATTATCCGTGCCCCTTCAGTCTTGAGAAGCTCACCAAGTCATCACTCGCGTCTTATGTTTTTGTGGAAATGCCGCCGCATATCGAGGACGTGCTGCGCCAGCAGCCGCAGCTCGAAAAACGCTTCGAGCGCTTCCTGAAAACCGACAAGGCCGAGATCGAGCGGCTGGTGCATGAGCGCGCCCCCGCAGACAGATTGCATCTTGTGGCCGTCGTTTACGATGAGATCATCGAGCTCATCAGCGACGAGGCGCGCATTCCGGATTCGGCGTTTCAGGACGACACCTACGCGCTTCAGGCGGCGTGGGATGACTGGGGGCGGGGCTATGGGCCAGACCCCTATTTGCTTAATGCCAGTGGCACGACAGTTGGTCCGCCACAGCGCCAGAAAGACGCCAATCTCCTGATCATGCGCGTGGCCACGCGCACCGAGGCGGTTGCCGCCCTCAAAGCGGTGAGCGAGCAGGGCGAGGCCACGCATCTCAAGCGCAGCGACAAGGGCGAGCCTTCGCATTTCGAGCGCTTTCTGGAAATCTATCAGAATTTCCCCGATGCAAAAGACTGGTCGCCCGCCCGCGATATGGCCAGCAATCCCAGTGTGCGAAAAGATGGCGGCGCGGGCACAACCTATATTGAAGCAGCGCAGGCGCGAGGGTGGGGCACGCTGTTCAATTATCGCTACCGCATGCTGCTCACCTCCCTCGCGCATACTTTCCGGCTGGCGCGGGGCGCAAGAGCGGGCGAGCCCAGCCTTCGCGGCATGACCATGCACAAGGTGTTTGGCGAGATGTATAATCTCAAAGCGCTCTCCGGCATCCTCGTGGCCCAGCCTTTGCGCAACGGCCCGCACAAGAAGAAGCATCCGCAATTTGCCGGGCCGCCATTCGAGATGCCCTATTCGCTCACCCTGCCAGAGTCGCCTGCCGACATCTGGCGCCTGCACCGCGATCTTGTTGAAACGTCTGTCGCGCTGAGCCAGGAGTTGCTGGCCACAGCCAGCCCCGATGAGGCGGCTTATCTGCGGGCGCTGATTGAACTTGATGGCGGGACCACCTCTTGGATCAACAAAATTCTCGGACAGGACCACGCATGATGATCAAGGAGCTTCGCATTCTGCCGCCCTTCGCCATCGGCCGCTTGGGCGGCGCTGATGAGCCGCTGGACAATTATTCCATTGATACCGATCCCGACCAGCCACTGGGCTTTCGCAAGATCGTGCCCACCGAAACATTGGTTGTGGACGAAAAAACCGGAGAGATCAGCAAGACCCACACGGCGCAAGCGATGCAGTTCACCAAGGGCGATCATATCCGGCCCGTGGCACCCTTTCTCGAAGTCTTCGCGCTCACTGACAAGAATGTGCTCGCGCCCCTGACGCTGGAGATGCTGGGTGAAATGGGCCTTGGTCCCAGCGTTGTCTCGTGGCGGGTCAATGTTGCCAACCGCAAGGTGGTGCGGCGCACAGCAGACAAGAATGATTTGGTGAGCACCGACACTGATTGGTTTTTCGACAACGCTCCGCGCACGCTCAAGGGCCATTGCAAGAATTTTGTGTCAAATTCGGCCTATATTGATTTTGGCTCCGTGCGCTTCATCAAGCCCAACGCCAAATTCCCGCAAATTCGCCTGCGGTTCACGCCTGCAAAGGGATTGATCTACGGCCCCAATATCAAAGATCCCGTCATTCCCCGCGAGCGCGCCATTTATGACACCGCCAAGGGCAGTTGGTACAGGTTTGAATCGCATGGCGAGAATGAAACCGTGCCGCCATCGCTCTTTGCCATCGAGCCGCCAGCGCCCTCATGGCTCTATGACAATGTGGCCGTCAGCCGTGGCTATCTCGACGATGCCTGCGATGGTTTTGTTGAAGTCAAGCTGATGCTCAAGAACGGCAAGAAGCTCGCTGCCCGCGCCCGCATTTGCGCTGGCCCGCCAGCCGTGGTGCCAGACTCGCTGTTTGTGCGCAGCCTTGCTGATGATCTTGAGCAGGTCATCCACGGCCCCCA
>JANOTU010000573.1:0-6997 GCA_031416515.1 Hyphomicrobiales bacterium | reverse complement strand
GGGAAGCGCCAAGTCGCGCGCGCCCGCCTCACATGCCGTGCAGATCTTGGTGCGCCAAGGTGTGCCGCGCAACATGATTGCACTGAGTTCCTACAAGGGCAAGGCAACGGCACCCATTCAGATGTCTTATCTGCGCAAGGTCGCGGTCACGAAAGAATGTGGCGACTGGTCAGAGAATCTTTCGCTCAACGGCACCAACACGGCATACCCGAACTTTGGCTGCGCCCAGCAGAACAACATTGCCGCGATGGTAAAGAATCCGGAAGAATTCGAACGGCCGCGGCCGATTTCACTGCCGCCGTCAGCTGACCGGATTGTCACGACTCCGGCAGCTCCCGCAGCGCCATAGAATGAACCATCAGGCTTCCAGGAACCGGAAGCCTGAGTGCCTAACAACCAACATGAACTGGCAAATTTGAGAACATGGTAGATCAAGCAACCGCCACCAGCGCCAGGCCGACGGGCAGCGACAACGCCCTGGTGGCGTTTATTCCGCGTGTCAACATCCAGGCGTTCTGCGACGATCAGCGCACCGCCGAAGCCATGCAGGCGGCGGCCACTGACCGGCGGATGACCAGGGCGCATGTGTCGATCCAGCTGGGCGGCATCAAGGCGGCCGCGCAGCTCTACCAGAGCAACGCCACGCCTGACGTGTTGCTGGTGGAAACCAAGGGCGCGCGTGATGTTATCGTCTCGCAACTCATGGAGCTTGCCGCTGTCTGCCAGCCCGATACCAAGGTCATCGTCATCGGCCACGTCAATGACGTGACGCTGTACCGGGAACTCATCAAGCAGGGGGTGAGCGAGTACATGGTGGCTCCCCTGCACCAGTTGCAGATTATCGAAACCATCGCCGGCCTCTACAGCGACCCCAGTGCGGCGCCGGTTGGCAAGGTTATCGCCTTCATCGGCGCCAAAGGCGGCGTTGGCTCCAGCACCATCGCCCACAATGTGGCCTGGCTGATGGCAAATCGCTATGCCACCGAGACGGTGATCGTGGATTTCGATCTCGCCTATGGCACCGCGGGGCTGAATTTCAATCAGGAATCAACCAGCGGCATGCTCGATGCCATTGCTCAGCCGGAGCGCCTTGATGCCACATTGATCGACCGGCTCCTGACCAAGCTTGGCGACAAGCTCAGCCTGCTCAGCGGGCCCGGCGGCGTTGACCGCGACATTGTCATTGAAACCCGCGCCGTTGAGGCCATTCTGGCCGCGGTTCGCAGCAGCATTCCCAATGTCGTGCTTGATCTGCCCAACTTATGGACGCCGTGGGTAAAGTTCGCGCTGCTGCAAGCCGACAAGGTTGTCATCACCGCAACGCCAGATCTTGCGAGTTTGCGCAACACCAAGAATTTCTTTGACATGCTGAAGCAGTCCCGGCCCAATGATGCGCTGCCGCTGATTGTGCTCAACCAGTTCGGCGTGCCCAAGCGCCCGGAAATTCCCGCGGATGAATTCGGCAAGGCTATTGGCACTGAAATCGCCTGTGTCATTCCGCTCGATCCCTTCACCTTTGGAACCGCCCAGAGCAATGGCCAGATGCTGTTTGAAATCGCCGCGAAGTCCAAGGCCGCTGATGCCTTGACTCGTCTCGCGCAGATGATCACCGGCACAGAGCGGCTCACGCTTGCGCCGAAATCAGGGCTGTCGTCGGTCTTCAGCAAGCTTTCGATGGGGGGCAAGAGGAAATAATGTTCGGCAAGCGCTCAGATGATCCGCGCGAAAAGGTTGGTGTGCTCCCGGCGGCCCAAGCCGGGGCTGCGGCGCCGAAATTGCCAAACTTGCCCGCCACCCGCCCAGGCGCCGTGGCCACGCCGCAGCAGGCGGCCATCCAGAGAATAGGCTCGGTGGTTTCCCAGGCGCCCAAAGCTGTCGCGGTGCCTGACAACCAAAAGTCGGAAAGCTATTACAACGTAAAATCAACCATCTTCAACGCCCTGATCGACGCCATTGACCTGACCCAACTGGGCCAGCTTGACCGCGCTGCGGCGCGCGATGAAATCAGGGACATTGTCAACGAGATCATCGTCCTCAAGGATGTGGTGATGTCGATTGCCGAGCAGGAGGAACTGCTCGAGGATATCTGCAACGATGTGCTGGGCTATGGCCCGCTTGAGCCCTTGCTGGCGCGCGACGACATCGCCGACATCATGGTGAATGGCGCCAATGCGACCTTCATCGAAGTCAACGGCAAGATGCAGAAGACCGGGGTGCGCTTTCGCGACAACGCCCAGCTCTTGAATGTCTGCCAGCGCATTGTCAGCCAGGTTGGACGCCGGGTCGATGAATCGAGCCCGATCTGCGATGCCCGCCTGATGGATGGCTCGCGTGTCAACGTGATTGTGCCGCCTTTGGCGATTGACGGACCGACACTGACGATCCGTAAATTCAAAAAGGACCGGCTGAAACTTCCTGATCTGGTGAAGTTTGGCTCCATCACGCCAGAAGGCGCCACCATTCTCGAGATTATCGGCAGGGTCCGCTGCAATGTGCTGATTTCAGGCGGCACGGGTTCGGGCAAGACCACTTTGTTGAATTGTCTGACCGGCTACATTGACGCTGATGAGCGCGTCATCACCTGCGAGGACGCAGCCGAACTGCAATTGCAGCAGCCCCATGTGGTGCGCCTTGAAACCCGCCCGCCCAATCTTGAGGGCGAGGGTGAAATCACCATGCGTGACTTGGTGAAAAACTGCCTGCGCATGCGGCCCGAGCGGATCATCGTCGGCGAAGTCCGCGGGCCCGAGGCCTTCGATCTCCTGCAGGCCATGAACACCGGCCATGACGGCTCCATGGGCACGCTTCACGCCAATACGCCGCGCGAAGCCTTGTCACGCCTTGAATCGATGATCACCATGGGCGGCTTTACGCTTCCCTCCAAGACCATCAAGGAAATGGTGTGCGGCTCCATTGACGTTGTGGTTCAGGCGGCGCGGTTGCGCGACGGCTCGCGCCGCATCACCCACATCACTGAAGTCATCGGCATGGAAGGCGATGTCATCATCACGCAGGACCTGTTCGTGTACGAAATAACCGGAGAGGATGCGCAAGGGCGGATCATCGGCCGCCACCGTTCAACCGGCATCGCGCGGCCGCATTTCTGGGACCGCGCCCGCTATTTCAATGAGGAGCGCCGCCTGGCCGACGCCCTTGAAAAGGCCGAATCGCGCGGCGACCACTGACGTTTGACGACTGAAAGGAGGACCTCAGCATGTTTCTTGGCGAAGACTTTGCCCAACTGGTGTTCCTTGGCCTGGTCGCAGCCGCTGTGGGGGGCGTGGCCCTGGTGCTGCTCATGCCCTTGCTCACCAGCGGTTCAGCCGCCCAGCGTGTGAAGGCGATCAGCGAGGGCAAGAAAGGCTTCAGCCCGCCCAGAAAGAGCTTTGCCGCCAAATTGCTCGAAGGCGGCAAGGACAACCGCCGCAAGCAGATTGAGGAAAGCATTCGGCAGATTGAGCAAACCGGCAAGAAAGAGCGCGCCAAGCGCCTGAGCTTGCGCGCGATGATCGCCCAAGCGGGACTTGATTTCACGCCCCGCGTCTTTTGGCTGATGTCGTTTGGGGTGGGCGTTGTGGTCATCCTGGCGGCGCTGGTGCTGGGGATGCCGATTTACGTGGCCTTGCCAGCCGGGTTTGTCGGCATGTTCGGCCTGCCCCGCTGGCTGCTGGGTTTCCTGCGCCGCCGCCGCCTGAATTTGTTTTTGGACGACTTCGCCGATGCCATTGATGTCATGGTGCGCGGCCTCCGGTCAGGCCTGCCGATTTCCGATGCCATGCGCATCATCGCTGGCGAAACCGGCCCGCCCGTAGGACCTGAATTCATTGAGGTCATCGAGGGCCAGCGCATCGGCCTCACCATTGATCAGGGCATCGAGCGCATGTATGAGCGGGTGCCGCTGGCCGAAGTCCGGTTTCTCGGCATTGTCATCGCCATCCAGTCGAAAGCCGGCGGCAATCTTTCCGAAGCGCTCAGCAATCTCTCCAAGGTGCTGCGCGACCGCAAGAGAATGAAGGCGAAGATCCGTTCCGCCAGCCAGGAAGCCAAATCCTCAGCGGCCATTATTGGCTCCATGCCAATTCTTCTCCTGGGCTTCATCTCCTGGGCCAACCCCACCTATATGGATCCCATGTATTCGACCATGGCTGGCAATCTTATGCTGGTCGGCAGCGGAATCTGGATGGTCATGGGCATCCTGGTAATGAAAAAGATGATCAATTTCGACATATGAGAAAAGACCAGTGAGCCATGGGTGAACTTATAGGCAATTTGTTGCGCATCGAGTCGATTTTCATTCTCGTTACCGGCTTGGCTGTGTTCGCCACCATCATCTCGATCGCGTCGCCTTTCCTTGATAACGACACGCTGAAAACCCGCATGAAAGGCGTCAGCGATGAACGTGACCGGCTGCGCGCCGCCCAGCGCGCCCACCTGGCCACCAGCGAAACCAAGCTCCGCGACGCGCCCAGAAAAGACATCGCATCCCAGCTTGTGGAGGCGCTCAATCTTCGCCAGGTCTTTGGCGCGGAAGCTGCCCGCAATAAATTGCGCCAGGGCGGGTTCCGCAGCGAGCGCCACATGGTGATCTTTCTGGTCTCGCGCCTAGTGGCGCCCATCGTCCTCGGTATCGTGTTCTTCATCTATAGCGCCACCTACTTCGCCGACAGCCTGTCGCCCAACATGCGCATTGTCGTGGCCTTTGCCGGCATCCTGTTTGGTTACTACCTGCCAGCGATCATGCTCAAGAACTACATCAACCGGCGCCAGCTCTCGATCAAAAGGGCCTGGTCCGATGCGCTTGATCTCATGCTCATTTGCGTTGAGTCCGGCATGGCGATTGAGCCTGCAATGCAGCGCGTGGCCCTGGAAATCGGCGCATCTTCCGTGCCGCTGGCTGAAGAAATGACCTTGACGATCGCCGAGTTGTCTTACCTGCAGGAGCGGCGCAAGGCCTTTGAGAATCTCGCCAACCGCACTGGTCTGCCAACGGTCAAGGCCGTGGCCACCAGCCTCATCCAGGCCGAGCGCTATGGCACGCCCATTGGCACAGCCTTGCGCGTTCTGGCCCAGGAAAACCGCGATGCGCGCATGCAGGAGGCCGAGCGCAAGGCCGCCGCCCTCCCGCCCAAGCTCACCGTGCCGATGATCGTATTCTTCCTGCCCGTCATTTACGTCGTCATCCTTGGTCCTGCGGCCGTCAAAGTCTTCAAACTCGAATAGACCGCGCACCCACTTTCCTGTTCATTAAATGTTCTTGCGAATGGAAATGCTTTGATGTAGCGTCAACCTCAAAGAGAGGGCGCGTCATGACAGCAAGGGTTTCCACAGTCGCGTTTCAGGGCATTGAGGCGGTAGGTGTCGATGTGCAGGCGCAGTTTGTTTCTGGCCAAGTCAATTTCCTGGTTGTGGGCCTGCCTGACAAGGCGGTGGCTGAAAGCCGCGAGCGGGTCCGGGCGGCCCTGCATTCCATCGGCCTGGCGCTGCCCGGCAAACGTCTGGTGGTAAACTTGTCGCCTGCTGATCTTCCCAAGGAGGGCAGCCACTTTGACTTGCCAATTGCCCTGGCGCTGCTCTCAACACTGGGTGTTATCCCGCCTGATTTTCTGATGCGCTACATGGTGATGGGCGAGCTGGCGCTCGACGGCAGCATTCTTGCGGTGGCAGGCGCTCTCCCCGCCGCAATTGCCGCCAATGGCCGCGATCTCGGCCTTATCTGCCCAAAGGCTTCGGGCGCAGAGGCAGCCTGGGCGGGAGAGGATGTCGATGTGCTGGCCCCGGAAAATCTCATTCAACTCATCAATCATGTCAAGGGAAGCCAAATCTTGCGCAAGCCCACGCCGTCGCTTGCCGAGGATATCGGGGAGCTTCCGGATTTGGCCGATATCAAGGGCCAGGAGGCCGCAAAACGCGCTCTTGAAGTGGCCGCCGCAGGTGGCCATCATTTCCTGATGGTGGGGCCGCCTGGAGCGGGCAAATCAATGCTGGCGCAGCGTCTCCCGTCCATTCTGCCGCCCATGGATCCCCGCGAAATGCTCGATGTCAGCATGATCGCCTCGGTGGCGGGGGAACTCGCAGGGGGCAAGCTGTCGCGCCAGAGGCCGTTTCGCAGCCCGCACCATTCGGCCTCCATGCCAGCCCTGGTGGGCGGCGGCCTTCGCGCCAAGCCAGGTGAAATGGCGCTGGCCCATCACGGGGTGCTTTTTCTGGACGAATTGCCCGAGTTCCAGCCCCGCGTCCTCGAAAGCCTGCGCCAGCCCCTCGAAACCGGACAAACGGTCGTGGCAAGGGTCAATTACCATGTGACATATCCAGCCCGCTTCATGCTGGTGGCAGCGATGAACCCGTGCAAGTGCGGCCTCTCTGGCGAGCGCGGCCACACCTGCCGCACGGGCCCCCGCTGCGCCGCCGAGTATCAGTCACGCATTTCCGGCCCTTTGCTTGACCGCATGGATATCCAGATCGAGCTCCCCGCTGTCAAAGCCTCTGATCTGGCGCTGCCCACGCCGAAGGAATCAAGCGCTGATGTGGCGCGGCGTGTGGCGGCTGCGCGAGAGATCCAAAAAAGCCGGTTTCGCAGCCTGGGAAAGCCCAATTTGCGCACCAATGCCGAAGCCGATGGCCGACTGCTGGAGGAAATCGCCACCCCGGATTCATCTGGCCTGAAACTCCTGCGCGAGGCTGCTGACGCCATGAATCTTTCCGCCCGCGGCTACCACCGCGTGTTGCGCGTGGCCCGCACCCTGGCTGATCTCGACGCCAGGCCGGAGATTTCGCGCATTCATATCGCTGAAGCCCTGAGCTACCGTCAGCGCCTGGCATCCTTCAGCGTTGCTGCGTGACCCGGCAGTATACCAATCCACGCCACAGACCATGATTTGGGGTAAACAAGGTCCTGCCACGGAAATACCAAACGCTGGGAGCGCGGGCGGCTCGCCCCCGCTCCCAGGAAAAAACTTGGGTGTCTGGCCCCCGGCCGACGGCAACGAAGCCCATATTT
>JANOTU010000572.1:0-10000 GCA_031416515.1 Hyphomicrobiales bacterium | reverse complement strand
GGCGGCGCGTGGTGGCGGCCCTTGAGCCCACCATCCGGCTGGTCAAGCGCTTTGTGCCCGAGGCGAAGATCAGACGATTCTATGAGGAGGGGGATATTGTGCCCTCTGAGAGCAAGATGCTGGAGATCACGGGGTCCATGGCGAAGCTTTCGGAAATAGAAACGCTGCTGCTGCAAAAAGTCGGCTTTCCCTGTGTGTCCGCCAACAATGCCTATGAAATGTGCCGCGCCATTCCGGCCGCCGGTTTCATGGACATGCATGCGCGCCACGCCAGTGGCGCTGAAATGAATATCCTTGCTGCTTACGGGGCCGCCGTCGGCAGCATGGCGGCAAAGCGCGCAGATTCAACAGTCAAGGGATTTGTCGGCTCATCGCAGGACCTTACAGCGCCATTCTTCGATTCCGCCGGCGGCATGGGCACCATGCCGCATGCGCTGGTGGGCTACACGGACGGCGATGTTTTGCAATCCATGAAGCTTTTTGCCGAGACAATCCCCGAGGCCCGGACGCTGGTCGCCCTCGTCGATTATACTGGCGAGGAGGTGACCGACTCATTGCGCTGCGCTCGGTGGTTCTATGAGGAGGCGCGCCTCCAGGATCAGGGCAAAACCTACGGTATCCGGCTTGATACCCACGGTGGCCGCTTCGCCGAGGGGCTGGATTATGAGCGTTCGGTTGAGACTGTGGGCAACTGGCTGAAGGTTCATGGTGAATACAATATCGTGGAACACGTGCTGGGTGGCAGGGCCTTTCAGCTTGATCCCAACAACATCCTGATTGACAAGGTGAGGCGCATTCTCTTCGGCAAGGGCGTATCAGTAGCCTCAATCATTCACGTGCGGCGCGCCCTCGACAGGGCGGGCTTTACCCAGGCGATCATTGTTGGCTCGTCAGGCTTTGACCCGCAAAAATGTCAGATCATGGGTGCCGCAAGGGCACCGCTGGATTTAGTGGGCACTGGCAGCTTCCTGCCTGCGACGTTAACGGAAACTTATGCAACGGCAGATATAATTGCCTATAATGGCGTCCAAAGGGTGAAAGTTGGTCGGGAGTTTCTTTTCAATCAGGACTGAGCCAAATTGTGTCGGTGAAGAGGGGGCTCTCTAAGGGGTGACAATGATGAAACGGCTGATTTATGTGGTTGTGTGCGTGCTGTTGGCGAGTTTTTTGTGGAGTGGCGCATCTGAGGCGCGCAAAAAGGCACCCGCGACCGTGCACATAAGGATCGACATTTCCAGCCAGTCGATGTCGGTCAATGTCGGCGGCTGGCCGCACGGGCGATGGAAGGTCTCAACAGCGCGCGCTGGCTATCACACGCCGCGCGGCTCATGGCGGCCTTATCTGCTCAAGAAAATGCACTATTCGCAGAAATACGATAATTCGCCGATGCCGAATTCGATATTCTTCCTGGGTGGCTACGCCATCCACGGCACTGGCTATCTGAAATCACTGGGTCGCCCTGCCTCGCACGGTTGCATCAGGCTGCATCCCAGCAATGCCCGAGCACTTTATTCCATCGTGCAACGCCACGGCCGGGGGGCCACATGGATCACGATTACGAATTGAAGGGATTATATTTTTCCACCCAACATGGAACCGCCGGGGCCTGCGTTTGAATTGAGCAGGCCTCTGAAGATGTTTTTGAGGATGCCGAGTTCTGCGCCAACGACTGGGGTCTGGCGGTCATTCATGTTGATGACGCGGCCATCTTCCAGGCCGTATTGGGCGAAGTTCTGCACCTGGTCACTGCTGTCAAAGCGGATGGCGATGACTTCGCGGCTGGTTTCTTTTGGGGTGAAAAAGGCGCGGCGCTGGGTCATGCTGGTGATGTAATAATAGCTGTCGCCCTGGTACTTGACGCTTGCCGTGGTTGAAGGAGAACCAAGCAGGCCTTCAACCTCGGTCTTGGCCATGCCATTGTCAATCTGCTCAAAAACGCCGGGCTTGGCGACATAGCCGCGGTGCTCGATGGTTGGCGAGCAACCTCCAAGAAGGCTTGCGCTGAGGCTTAAGGCAATCCAAAGAGACCTGATCATGAGCGCAATACTATCCCGTTTATCGTGGCTGCCATCATGGCCCAGCAGACTGGCGGCGGCAAGGCGGCTTTACGCAGCAATTGTGGCTGCGGCGCGGCATCCGGTTCCCTACGCATCGTGGGGAGTGCCAGACAGCCTTGACGGGCGTTTTGACATGATCTCGCTCCATATGTTTCTCGCCCTTGAACGGCTGAAAGGCGAGGCTGAAGCTTTCAGCCAGAATTTGGTGAATGAATTCTTTGCAGACATGGACCGGTCACTGCGCGAAATCGGCGTGGGGGATGTTTCAGTTGGCAAGAAAGTGCGAAAAATGGCGGAAGTGTTTTATGGCCGGGTTGGGGCCTATGAAATAAATCTGGCCGCAGGGTTGGCGCGCAATATGCCTTGCGAAGCGCCGGAGAAGCTGCTGGACTATGTTTTGTCTGCCCGTGTGGAGCTTGGCGGGCAGACGAATTTGACGCACGGCGAGATTGTGTTTCCGGAACCTTGCCCATGACACCTGAATTCTCCCGGCTTTTGAATGTGGCACGGGTGCCGCGCGGCGGCAGCTATGAAAAAATATCCGCTGAGCCAAGCGAATGTCTGGCGCTGGCGAAGCGGCTGGATGTGCCGGCTATTCATGCGCTGAACGCGGAAATGCGGGCGACCCCCTGGCGGGGCGGCGGGCTGAAGCTGGAAGGCTTTCTGAAGGCGGATGTGGAACAGGTTTCCGTGGTGAGTTTGGAAGCGTTTCGCCACCACGTGGAGTTTCCGATCTTGCGCTTTTTCATGGCTGGAAAAATCGAGGCAAATGATGAGGACGCCGAAGTTGATCCCATCATCGACAGCCATCTTGATCTGGGTGAAGTGGTGGCCGAAACTTTGGCGCTGGAGCTTGATCCCTATCCGCGAAAGCCAGGCGAAGACTTTGACGAGGTGATTGCTGAGCCCAAGGCCGAAGTGACGCCTTTTGCAGCGCTGGCGAAGCTCAAGCCAAAGTAATCGACTTTTGCAGAGGTTTCATCTATTGGGGTTAGCTCATTCGGCAGGGGATTTTCATACGAGCGCATGACAATGCAAAAACTGACCATAGCGCTTGACGTGATGGGGGGTGATCTTGGCCCTGACATGGTTATTCCTGGCGCCGCACTTTCGGCAGTGCGCCACCCGGATGTTCAATTCCTTCTCTTCGGCGACCGGGCGCGCATCGCACCCCTGCTGGAGCGCCATGCCAAGCTGAAAGCACGCAGCGAAATCCGCCATACTGAGGTTGCCATCGCCATGGACGCCAAGCCCAGCCAGGCGCTGCGCCATGGCCGCGGCAAGAGCAGCATGTGGCAGGCCATAGATGCTGTGAAGAAGGGCGAGGCGCAATCCGCTGTCTCTGCCGGCAACACGGGTGCGCTCATGGCCATGTCGCGCTTTGTGCTGAAAACCGTGCCCGGCGTTTCCCGCCCCGCCATGGCTGCCATCTGGCCAACACTGCGCAGTGACAGCATTGTTCTTGATGTCGGCGCCACCATTGGCGCTGACGCCCGGCAACTGGTGGAATTTGCGGTGATGGGCGAGGCCATGGCGCGCTGTCTGTTCGGGCTTGAGCGGCCAACTGTGGGGCTGCTCAATATTGGTGTTGAGGAGATGAAGGGCGTTGAACAGGTCAAGGAAGCCGGACGAATGCTGCGTGACTTGCAGTTGCCGCTTGAATATTTCGGATTTGTTGAAGGCGATGATATCGGCAAGGGCACTGTCGATGTGGTGGTGACGGAAGGCTTCACCGGCAACATTGCTCTGAAAACGGCGGAGGGAACCGCCAAGCAACTCGCAACCTTTCTCAAACTGGTGCTGAGCCGCACACTGATTTCAAAGCTTGGCGCGTTGCTGGCTTCTGGCGCATTCGCGGCGCTCCGCGACCGCATGGATCCCCGGAAACACAATGGCGGGGTTTTCCTCGGGCTCAACGGCGTTGTCGTCAAAAGTCATGGCGGCACGGATGCGCTCGGCTTTGCCACAGCCATTGATGTGGCCTTTGAGATGGTTCGCAATGATCTTGTCAACAAGATCAAGACTGACATGCTGGTGATGGGGCACTTGACCCCGCCCGAAGAGAGCTGAAGGAGCCACATGCGCCGTTCCATGATCCTTGGTGTTGGCTCCGCCTTGCCCCGGCGGGTGATGACCAATGACGATATTGCCAAGATTGTTGACACCAATGACGCCTGGATTGTGGAGCGCACTGGCATTCGTTCGCGCCATATAGCCTCTGATGATGAAACCACCCGCAGCCTTGGTGCCGAGGCGGCGCGGCGGGCGTTGGCTGACGCGGGGCTGACGCCAGCGGATGTCGATCTGGTAATTGTTGCCACCTCCACCCCCAACAGCACCTTTCCGGCAACCGCCACGCAAATCCAGAATGACCTTGGCATCGTTCGCGGGGCCGCATTTGATGTGCAAGCAGTGTGCTCTGGATTTGTCTATGCGCTCACCGTGGCGGACGCGCTTATCCTCAACAGGCAGTCGGAATGCGCACTGGTCATTGGCTCGGAGACGTTCTCGCGCATTCTTGACTGGACGGACCGTGGAACTTGCGTGCTGTTTGGCGACGGGGCTGGCGCTGTGGTGGTGAAGGCAGGTGAGGGGGCTGGCACAATTGCTGACCGCGGCATTCACACTTCGCGCATTCGCTCCGATGGCCGCTATCATGACAAGCTTTATGTCGATGGCGGGCCTTCAACGACCGGCACAGTGGGGCAATTGCGCATGGAGGGGCGCGAGGTTTTCAAGCACGCCGTCACCAATATCGCCTCGGTCATGGAAGAGACCATTGCCCAGGCCGGGATTAAAACTTCGGACGTGGATTGGTTCGTGCCGCATCAGGCCAACCGGCGGATTCTTGAGGGCACAGCGCGGAGGCTTGGCATCAGTGAGGACCGAATCATCATTACTTTGGACCGGCATGGCAATACTTCGGCGGCCTCGGTCCCTCTGGCCCTTGATGTCGCGGTGAAAGATGGCCGCATAAAACGCGGTGATCTGGTGTTGCTTGAGGCGATGGGCGGCGGCTTCACGTGGGGGGCAGTTTTGATTCGCTATTAAAGGGCTGCCTTTAACCCCTTGAGTTGCTGTAATTTTCTCTATTGACCCGTTTGTCTCGCCGGATTAGGTTTGGTGAAAATGTAATGGGGAGGTTCTGCATGACTGGAAAGACACTGACCCGCGCTGACCTGAGTGAAGCGGTGCATCGGCAAATCGGCTTGTCGCGCAGTGAATCAGCCGACATGGTGAAATCCGTGCTTGGTCTCATGTCCGATAGCCTTGTTGAGGGAAAGTCGGTCAAGCTTTCGTCTTTTGGCACATTCATGGTGCGGGCCAAGAATGGCCGGGTGGGGCGCAATCCCAAGACTGGCGAAGAAGTGCCAATTACTCCCCGGCGCGTATTGGTGTTCCGGCCCAGCCAAGTCATGAAGAATGTGATCAATGGCCTTGAACCCGGGACCAGCGAAGACTGAGCATCCACTCATGGAAAAATCTCCCGACGCTTTTCGGACCATCAGCGAAACCGCCGAGGAGCTAGACGTTCCCCAGCATGTGTTGCGCTTTTGGGAGACACGCTTTTCCCAGATCAAGCCCATGAAGCGGGCCGGCGGGCGGCGATATTACCGGCCTCTGGACGTTGACTTGCTCAAGGGCATCCGCAGCCTGCTCTATAATGATGGCTACACAATTCGTGGCGTGCAGCGCATTCTCAAAGTAGAGGGCGCAGCTTACGTGTGCGGGGTTGGGCGGGGCGAGATCGTGGCAAAAAGGGCTGAACCAGAGGAGCCAGAGGGCAATTACATTGAGGCGCTGCAGGCAGCGCTTAAAGAACTTGGTGAGGCGCGGAAACTTCTTGTCGATTGAAGCGATTGGGTGCTACAGGCTGGCTTCACGTCGGAGCGTAGCGCAGCCCGGTAGCGCACTAGTCTGGGGGACTAGGGGTCGCAGGTTCGAATCCTGTCGCTCCGACCAATCACTTAAAGCACCGGATGGGCAATTGGAATCGAGCTTGCCTCCTCGCCATCGCCCCGGCGAGCCAGCCAGTGCGAAAACGCGGATTCTTCAGGTGATTTGTGTCATGATTCTTGCACACACTGAAATGGAACTATCATGGCACATGTGAGTGGCAATCGCGGGATCAGATGGCGCTGTTTCCAAAATCACTGGGCGATCTCGTTCCTGGCGATCATGTTTTGCGATTGATCGACGCCTGTAGGTTCCATTCGCAGAAATAGTAGTTGAACGCACTATCACCGCAACCCCCTGGCACTGGAAGAACTACGCGCCCTGTACATGGCGCTGGAGTGCCGGACGGTCAGTTGAAACCGCATCCCCTCTTCCGTCATGCCAGCGAAAGCTGGACCCCAGCTTTCGCTGGGGTGACGGTCTGATGCAGATCGATTCCATATGACCATTCAGTGCTCTAGTCAGTTGAATGCACTGCCACCGTTATTCCGTGGCGGGACCCGGGGCCTTAGGCGCAAGGGTCGAAATTAAGGCGGTGGCCTGGGCGGGGCCAGGGGGTGCTCACGATACGGCCCGTGCTGGACAGGGTGATGAAGGCGGTTATCATATCTGGGCTGCCGAAGCAGATGTTGGTGCAGATGGGGTCTGGCATCGCATGGAACTCAACAAAAGCGCCGTCAGGAGCGATCACATTGATGCCGCCGAGGACCAGCGAGGCCACGCAGATGTTGCCGTCACGCTCCACGGCGAGGGAATCGTAAGACGTGTAACCGGAGGGGCCCGCGAGGTGGTGGCCGCCATTTTCATGCGGGGGCTGCTGGCGGATGACGCCAGGCGAGATGATCTCGAAGGCCCAGAGATGGCCGGTGCGGGTTTCGGCGACATATACAGTTTTTTCATCAGGCGAGAGGCCTACGCCATTGGGCATTATCATGGGCTGCACCAGTTCGGTGATCAGGCTGCCATCGGTTCTGGCGTAATAGAGGGCACCCAGATCCACCTCGCGCGGGCGGCGCTTGCCGTGGTCGGTGAAATAGAATCCGCCTTGCTTGTCGAAGACGATGTCGTTGGGTCCTTTCAGGAGATGGCCGCCGCAGCTCGTGTAAATGACTTCCACCTTGCCGGTGTCGATGTTGATGCGCTCGATGCGGCCGCCACTATAGTCATCCGCCTGGCCGGAAGGGACGAGCCCACCATCCACCCGCTTCCAAGAAAATCCGCCGCTGTTGCAGACATAGAGCATACCATCAGGCCCGAAGGCCGCGCCATTGGGTCCTCCGCCTGGTGTCGCGATGGTGGTCTTGCGGCCATCGGGATCGATGCGGGTGACACAGCCCTTGGCGATTTCAACCACCAGCATCCCACCACCGGTAAGCATGACAGGGCCTTCGGGGAAGGCGAGGCCGGAAGCAATTTCTGTGAGAGTCATAATAGGTTGAAACTTGGCACAGGTGGGTTTGGGGCGGCAAGCGCGATGGAGGCGGATCCAAGGGCGGGATATTCAACAGGCCGCAAGATCGCAATTGACCGCAGTCTGATCAAGATTCTGGCGGAGCTGCTGGGCCTCGCTCACGCTGACGGCGCGGAAACGAAGGGTTTCGTTGGGCTGGGTTTGCCCGAGTTTCCAAAAAGCGGCGCTGGCGACGGTGAAGGGATTGATGAAGCCGCCTGTGCTGGGCGCGTCATTGAGAAGGATGATCGGGGTCTGGCCTGCGAGGTTGACGGCACCCAGCGGGTACCCATGATCGAGGATGTTGGAAGGGTCCTGGCCGTGCTCGGGGCGCTTGTTCGTGGCGCGGGCGGAGAACTGGAAGGCCGGGCCGGTGAGGCGCATGCCGGTGCGGTTGCTGCGCGATTGCACCTTCCAGTCGGCTGCAAGGAAAGTCTTGACCGACTCTGCGGTGAGCCAGTCATCATTGGGGCCGAGGACGCATTCGATCTCCCATATGCGCGAGGTTGAGAATTGGGGCCGCAGGTCTGGCGGCACAATAAGGCTGAGCGATGCCTTCGGGGCGGGGCCGAGCGGGAGGTGTTGGCCCGCTTTGATGGCATAGCCGCCCATGCCGCCAACGCCTGCCATATGGAATGTAGCGCGCGAGCCCAGAACAAGCGGGGTGTCGATGGCCCCGGAAATGGCAATGTAGCAGCGCACACCATTGCGCACTGCGTTCAATTCGAGAACCTGTCCGGGTTTGACCGCATGGGTTTGCCACAGGCCCAGGGGCTGTCCATCAAGGGTTGCCGACATGTCAGCACCCGCGAGGGCCAGCAGCCGGGCGTCGCCAAATTTGAGCGTGGAGCCAGTGAACTGGCATTCAAGCGCTGCGGCATCTGGGTGATTTCCAACCAAGCGGTTGGCCAGGCGGAACGACCAGGAATCCACAGGGCCTGATGGCGGGAATCCTTGTTCCCAATAGCCGATGCGGCCGGGCAATTCCTGGATGCTGGTTTCGAGTCCGGGTTTCAGAATTTCAAGCATCGGTGATCTCCGCTTGCCAGGATTGATAGGCGCTCACGGAGAATTTTTGATAGTCGACGTATGGGTGCTCGTAAGTGCCGTCCTCCACGCGCGCGGCGATCCACTCATATTCGTCCAATTCAACCGGCGCAAAGCGCACCCGGTCGCCGGGTTTGAACAAGGCCAGGCTTTTCTTGAAGGCGCGCAGGCGCTGGCTGCGGTCCCAAATGGGCATGGGGGTGCGGCCCAGAAGCTGGTAGCCGCCGGGAGTCTGGTCGGGGTAGATGCAGGTGAGCGCTCCGCCCATGCCGATGGTGCCTTTGGGAGTCCAGGTGCGGGGTGGATTGTATTTGGGCGCAAACAGGCGAGCACGCTCATCAAGGGGCATGAGCGAGCACAGGCCCGGCCAGAAGCCCAGGGCCGCCACCCAGTATTCCGAGCTCGAATGGACCCGCTTGAGCTCGGCGCGGCTGGAGAGCTTGTTCAATTCGCAGACCATATCCGGATCGGGAGTCTTGTCTTGAACCTTGGCGCGGTAGTCATTGATGCATTCGGTTGTCCAGGGATCGAAATAGAGCACCGGCACGGTGTAAAGGCGGCTGGCGAGTTCCTGGTCTCCAGACCCGGTGGCGGCGATGCAAAGTTCGCTCACATGCCGGGTGATGGCCTCGTAAGTGGTGAGACCTGGATCATATGAAATCAGCAGCGATGCCAGTTCCGGGATGAGTTCGATGATGCCGGGCGCCCTCGCGGCGCGGATGGCAGCCACCAATGCGTGAACGCGAAAATTGAGATCGAAACTCATCTCGTCGCCAAGCTCGGCCAGAATGTAGCGGTCGCCGCCGGGATTGAAGAGGGGGGCGTCATAAATCATGCCTAACTCCTGTCGAGGCGCGCAAACAGCAGCCAGAATACCCCGGCGAGCAGCGGCAGGGTGACCAGCAAGACGATTGTCGCGAGCGCGAAGATGATCGGCACCTGGGATTGCTGCGAGGCCGCCATCACCCAGTTCCACACCGGCATTGTGTCCTCCGTGCCGTGCAGGAAGATGGTGCGGAGCACCTCGTTGAACGAAAGGAGGAAGCCGAAAAGGCCAGCGCCGACGATGGCCGGCATCAGGATGGGGAATTCGATATCCCAGAAAATGCGCCAGCCAGAAGCGCCAAGATCAGCGCCCGCTTCCACCAGCCGATGGTCAAAGCGCGTGGTCAGCACCAGCATGATGAGCAGCGCGAAGGGGAAGGCCCAGACGAAATGGCCAAAGAAAATCGACCAGAAGCCAAGTTTCAATCCTAGAAAGGAGCGGAAGAAGATGAACAATGCGGCTCCCATCGACATGCCCGGCACAAACAGTGGCAGGATGCAGAACAGCAGGATGCGGCCCGCGCGCCGGCTCTTGGGCAACTCGCGACCCACAAGTGTCGCCGTGAGCGCGCAGATTAGGCCTACAAGTGTCGCGATGATCAGGCTGGCGTTGATCTGACAGATCCTGACCGGATCGGCCACCAGCCCGAGGTATTGCTCCTGA
>JANOTU010000571.1:0-8255 GCA_031416515.1 Hyphomicrobiales bacterium | reverse complement strand
GGGACTCGCTGAACCGCCCCCTCATCCGGCGCTTCGCGCCACCTTCTCCCGCGAGGGGAGAAGAAAGAAAAAGTGAAGAAACAGGAACAGGCCGATGAACACCATTCGACTGACGGCAGCGCAGGCGCTGGTTCGTTTTATGACCGCGCAGAAAACCATGATTGATGGGGAGACTTTGCCAATTTTCGCCGGCGTCTGGGCGATATTCGGGCATGGCAATGTGGTGGGGCTGGGGGAGGCTTTGTTTCAGCACCGTGACGCGCTTCCCACCTACCGGGGACAGAATGAGCAATCCATGGCGCTTGCCGCCACGGCTTATGCCAAGGCCATGCGGCGGCGGCGGTGGCGCACGTGGATCGAATCCCGTTGCTGCTGATCCCCGATGATATTTTGCCACGGTGATTGTGATCGACACCGATCCGATGATCTCCACCGATGCCGGCGGCTGCTGGTGGGACGTGGCGGTGCCGGAGGTTTCAGCCAGGCCGCAGGTGGCGGAGGCGCGGAAGAAGTAAGAGGCAGCGCTGCAGAACCAGCGCGTCGGGGATTAAGTCTTCCTTCTCCCCTCGCGGGAGAAGGAAGAAATTAGAAAAGGAAGTGACATGACAATACGTATCGGCGCCAATCCCATTTGCTGGTCCAATGATGACGCCCCTGAAATTGGCGGGTGGATCACGCTGGAAGAATGCCTCACACAGGCCACGCAATGGGGCATTGAGGGGATGGAGCTTGGCTGCAAGTTTCCGCGCAGCTCCGAAAAGCTTGGGCCGATCTTGAAGGCCCATGGGCTGGACCTGGTGAGCGGCTGGTATTCGACCAATCTGCTGGAGCGCGACGCAGAAGCCGAGTTCACCGCATCCGCTGCGCACCGGAAATTGCTGAAGGATCTTGGCGCCAAGGTTTTGATTGCGGCCGAATGCACCCGCGCGGTGCATGGCAACAGGGCGGCGCCGCTTTCGACCAGGCCGGTGATGAAGGATGGCGATTTTGAACTGTTCAACAAGCGGCTCACCAAATTCGCTGAGATGGTGCGCGATGACGGTTTGCAGCTTGTCTATCATCATCACATGGGCACTGTGATTCAGACGGGCGCGGAGATTGACCGCATGATGCAGGGCACTGGCGGTGCTGTGCATCTCGTTCTCGACACCGGCCATGCGACCTGGGGCGGGGTTGATCCGGTGCGGCTGGCGCGCGATTACAAGCAGCGCATTTCGCATCTCCACTGCAAGGATGTGCGCATGGATGTAAAGGCGAAGGCGGATGCTGGCGACTGGTCGTTTCTCGACAGTGTGATTGCCGGGGTTTACACGGTGCCGGGCGATGGCACGGTTGACTATGTCTCGGTGTTCCGTGAACTGAAGGGTTATTCCGGCTGGGTGGTGCTGGAGGCAGAACAGGATGCCAAGGTGGCGCCGCCGGAGAAATATGTGCCCATGGGCGTGGCCAATCTCAAGCGGTTCTTGATGGAAGCGGGGTTGTCATGAGATCCAAACTGCATGTGAAGCCCAAGGCGGGCCATGGTCATGTGATCAGTGTGACGCCGGAGCAGGCGGGCTGGACATATGTGGGTTTCAATTTGTGGAAACTGAAGCCCGGTGACAGTGTGGCGGGCGCCGAGGCGGGAAAAGAAACTTGCCTCGTGCTGGTGTCAGGCAAGGGCCGGGTGCGGGCCGACCACAAGGACTTGGGGTTCATCGGCGGGCGGGCCTCGCCGTTTGAGGAGGGCGGTCCGTGGTCGGTGTATCTGCCGCCGGGCATGGCGTGGTCCTTTCGCGCCGAGACCGAGGTGACGCTGGCGATTTGTCATGCGCCAGGCTCAGGGGCGATCGCGCCGCGGGTGATAGCGCCAGAGGGCCTCAGGCGCGAGACGCGGGGGCGGGGCAACAACATCCGCCATGTCACCAATATTCTGCCCGAGTGGGACGAGGCGGAAAGCCTGCTGGTTGTGGAAGTGATAACGCCTGCGGGCAACACCTCGTCCTATCCGCCGCACAAGCATGATGAGAACAATTTGCCCCATGAATCGTTGCTGGAGGAGACCTATTATCACCGGTTGAACCCGGCCCAGGGCTTTGCCTTCCAGCGCGTCTACACCGATGACCGCTCCCTTGATGTGGCCATGGCGGTGGAAGACGGCGATGTGACGCTGGTGCCACGCGGCTATCACCCTTGCGCCACGGTGCATGGCTATGATCTTTATTACTTGAACGTGATGGCGGGGCCCAAGCGGACGTGGAAATTTCACAATGCGAAAGAGCATGAGTGGCTGATGAAGTGATTTTTCCTCTCCCTTGGGAGAGGAAGGGGCCCGCGCCTTCGCGGGAAGGTGAGGGGATACGGTGCTTCATGGTTGATCTCCGTGTCCCCTCATCCTCCCGCGCGACGAAAGGGCGCGGGCCCCTCCTTCTCCCGAGGGAGAAGGAAATTAGAGCTTCCTTAGAAACACGCTTCTGATGAAATGATCCGTGCCCTTGCGCAGCACGAGGTCGGCTCTGGGCCTGGTGGGGAGCAGGTTTTCGCGGAGGTTCACCAGATTGATGGTTTCCCAGATGCGCGCCGCGGTTTCACGGGCTTCGCCGTCGCTCAGCGAGGCGTAGCGGTGGAAATAAGATTTGGGGTTGCGGAAGGCGCCGTCGCGCAAGGACAGGAACCGGTCGATGTACCAGACGCGCAAGTCTTCGACATCGGCGTCGAGATAGATTGAGATATCGAAAAAATCCGAGGTGTTGGGAATGCCGCGACCATCGCGCGGCGGCCTGCCGGTTTGCAGCACGTTGAGGCCTTCGACGATGAGGATGTCGGGCTGGTCGATGGCGATGCGCTCGTCCCTCAAGACATCGTAGGTGAGGTGCGAATAGAGCGGCGCTGTGACATGGCGGGTGCCCGCCTTGATATCCGACATGAAGCGCAGGATCGCCGGCAGATCGTAGCTCTCGGGAAAACCTTTCCGCGCCATCAGGCCTTCACGCTCAAGCACAGCGTTGGGAAGGAGAAAGCCATCGGTGGTGACGAGATCGACTTTTGGGTGCTTGGGCCAGCGCGACAGCAGGCGCTGCAGGATGCGCGCCGTGGTGCTTTTGCCAACCGCCACGCTGCCTGCCATGCCGATCACATAAGGAACTTTCCTCTCGGTGATGTGGAGGAAATTATTGGTGGCGCGAAACAGGCCAAGGGTTGCCGCGACATAGAGATTGAGGAGGCGCGAGAGCGGGAGATAGATGGCCTCGACTTCGGCGAGGTCAATGCGGTCATTGAGGCCGCGCACTTCGTCGATATCGGCCTGGGTCAGCGTCATCGGCGTGTCGGCGCGGAGCGCTGCCCACTCCTCGCGCGAGAAGCGGCGGAAGGGCGAGACCTCCTTGGCAAGATCGTCCATTATGTCCGCGCGGCCTTCTCGGCGATGCCGCTGACACCCTTGCGGCGCTCCAGCTCGGCCATGACCTGAGAGAGCGGCACATTGGCGGCTTCGAGCAGCACCAGGAGATGATAGAGCAGGTCGGCAGCTTCTGAGGCGAGATGGGGCTTATCGCCGGTCATGGCGGCAAGGGCTGCCTCCACCGCCTCTTCGCCCAGCTTCTTGGCGCATTTCTCTATGCCTTGGGAGATCAGCTTGGCGGTGTAGGACGTTTCAGACGAGGCGTTGCGGCGCGCGGAGATTTCATCGGCGAGGTTTTGCAGCGTATTGTTCATGATGTTTCCCGCATGGGCAGGCCGTGAGCGACGAGGTGGCGCTTGGCCTGCGCAATTGTGTAGGTGCCAAAATGGAAAATCGAGGCGGCGAGCGCTGCTGTGGCGTGGCCATCGCGGATGCCTTCCACAAGATGATCGAGAGTGCCCACACCGCCCGAAGCGATGACGGGGACGGGGACAGCGTCAGCCACGGCGCGAGTGAGTTTAATATCGAAGCCCTGGCCAGTGCCGTCGCGGTCCATGGAGGTGAGCAGGATTTCGCCGGCACCCAGGGATACGACTTCGCGGGCGAAGGCGACTGCGTCAATGCTGGTGGGCTTCCGCCCGCCATGGGTGAAGATCTCCCATTTTCCCGGCGCCGTTGCTTTCGCGTCGATGGCTACCACAATGCACTGGCTGCCGAATTTCTCGGCGGCGCGGGCGACAAAATTGCGATTTGCCACGGCAGCGGAATTGATCGAGACCTTGTCAGCGCCAGCGAGAAGAAGTTTGCGGATATCCTCAAGGGCGCGCACCCCGCCGCCCACGGTGAGCGGCATGAAACAGGCCTCAGCCGTGCGGCTCACCACATCGAAAATAATGCCGCGGTTTTCATGCGTGGCGGTGATGTCGAGGAAGCAGAGTTCGTCCGCGCCGGCCGCGTCATAGGCCTTGGCGATCTCCACGGGGTCGCCGGCATCGCGCAAGTTGACGAAGTTGACGCCCTTGACCACGCGGCCATCTTTCACATCAAGGCAGGGAATGAGACGGGCTTTGAGCATCAGCGCCCGCCCGCCACGCGGATGATGGCGCCCGCCATGTAAGACGAGGTGTCGCCCAGCAGGAACATCACCGCGTCGGCGATTTCTTCGGGCTTGCCGATGCGCTTCATGGGGATGGAGGGACGGATGCGCTCCACCCGGCCAGGGTCGCCGCTGGAAAGATCATGAATTTCGGTTTCGGTCATGCCGGGAGCGACTGCGTTGACGCGGATGCCGTCGTCGATCACTTCCTTGGCAAGGCCGATGGTGAAGGAGTCGATCGCCCCCTTGGAGGCCGCGTACCAGACATATTCGCCGGGGCTGCCGATGGTGGTGGCGGCGGATGAAATGTTGACGATGACACCGCCCTTGCCCCCATGGCGCGTGGCCATGCGCCGCACCGCCTCGCGCGCGACAAGTATGGAACCGGTGAGATTGACGGCGATGCAGGTGGCGATGGTCTCAGGCGAGGCCGCGTCAAGACGGCTGCTCTTGCCGGTGATGCCGGCATTGTTGACCAGATGAGTGACGGGGCCAAGGAGCCTCTCGGTTTCATCGAAAAGGCGTGACACATCTTCCGGCTTGGCAACATCGCCCGCGATGGCGACGGCATTGCCGACTTCCGCCGCCAGGTCTTCCGCGCTCTTCTTGTCAGAAGCATAGTTGATGGCGACCTTGAACCCTTGAGCCGCAGCCTTGCGCACAATGGCAGCACCAATGCCGCGCCCGCCGCCGGTGACGAGAAGAATTTTACTCATGCGGCGGAGGATTCCACCTTGCCGGAATTGCGGATGAATTCCCAGACCGTTTTTGGGAGCCAGCCGCCTTTTTTCTGCTGGTCAATTTCGACGATAATGAAACGCAATTCCGGATAGGCGACCCGCATTTGCTTTGACAATGCAGGCGCATCGGCTTCCGAGATCAGGCAGATTGTGTTGTTCAGAAATGCATACCAGTCATTGACGGGCAGCAGCTTGTCGATGGTCTTTGTGATCTTGGAGCGTGCGACTTGGGTTGAGTCAAAGACCAAAAGAAATGCGCTCATGTCAAGTCTCCCTTGGTTTCCATCGGATCAGGTCCCATTTCAATCGGCTTCTGCCCATCTGGCGGCTGACCGTCTATGGCGACGGGTGCGCCCCCCATTCTCTCAAGGAGTGTAAGCTCCTGCTGTTTCAACACAAACTCTTCTGACTGCAACCTGTCAGGAGCCTTGATCATGAAGTAAATAAAAGTCACTGCGATAAGGCCGACCAAGAAAGAAGTGAGGCCCGCAAAGATAAATGTCAACCCCGCGCTCGGCCCCGCTATCAAAGCACTTAGCAGGCACCCTGAGGCAATTGTTGCGAGCGTCCAGAGCAACGGGTTGAGCGCCGTTCGAACGCGGACCACGCTTGCGCGGGTCACAACTTTCGCAAGTACATCGTCGAGCATCAAATCACTCTTCCCTCAAGTAATTGCAACGCCTTTAATGCATCCAGCCTGCCATCGTAAAGGGCGCGGCCTGAGATGGCGCCTTCGAGGATTTGGCAGTCGGGTTCCATGAGGCGTTTGATGTCGTCGATGGAGGCGAGGCCGCCCGAGGCGATGACCGGGATTTTTGTGGCGTGGGCAAGCGCCAACGTGCTGTCGATGTTGAGGCCTTGGAGGATGCCGTCGCGGTCGATGTCGGTGAAGATAATGGCGGAGACACCGGCGTCCTCGAAGCGTTTGGCGAGATCGATTGTGGTGAGCTCAGAGGTTTCGGCCCAGCCTTCGACGGCGACACGGCCTCCTTTGGCGTCAATGCCGACGGCGATGGAGCCTGGATAATGCTTGCAGGCTTCGCGCACGATTTCGGGTGATTTGAGGGCGATGGTGCCGAGGATGACCCTTTTGATGCCGCGCGCCAGCCAGTCTTCGATCTGGCCCAGGTTGCGGATGCCGCCGCCGAGCTGGACGGGAATTTTTATCGCGTTCAGAATATTCTCAACCGCTGCGGCATTGACCGGCTGTCCGGCGAAGGCACCGTTGAGATCGACAAGATGCAGCCACTGGAAACCCTGGGATTGAAATTGCCGCGCCTGATCGGCGGGGTCTTCATTGAAAACGGTGGCCTGGTCCATGTCGCCAAGTTTCAGGCGCACGCAGGCGCCATCCTTCAAATCAATGGCGGGAAAGAGGATCATGGCTTCCAGTTCAGAAAATTGGCGATGAGGGCAAGACCAAGCGTCTGGCTTTTCTCGGGATGAAATTGCGTGCCTGCGAGATTGTCCAGCACGACCATGGCGGTGATGGCCATGCCGTAGGGCGTGGTGGCGACGATATCATCGGGGCTAGCTTCGAGATGATAGGAGTGGACAAAGTAAGCGTGCAGGCCGTTATCGCCGAGGGTGAGACCGGCGAGCAGCGGGTGCTGGCGGCGGACATCGAGGGTGTTCCAGCCCATGTGCGGGATTTTGAGCGCGCCTTGTGGTTCGATTTTTTTCACATCGCCCTTGATCCAGCCGAAGCCTTCTGTGACATCATGCTCAAGGCCGCGTGTGGCCATGAGTTGCATGCCGACACAGATGCCGAGGAAGGGCTTGGCGCGGGTTTGCTCTTCAAGCGTTTCCCACATGCCGGGGACGGCTTTGAGACCTTGGGCGCAATCCTTGAAGGCCCCAACGCCAGGCAGCACAATGCGCTCGGCGCGGCGGACGATGTCGGGATCGGCGGTGACGATGATGTCGTGCGCTCCGGCGGCGGCGCGCTCAAAGGCCTTGGCGGCGGAATGGAGATTGCCGGAGCCGTAATCAATGATGGCGACGGACATCAGCCCTTCCTTTCCTCCCCCCGTTGCGGGGGAGGTGTCATGCGCAGCGTGACGGAGGGGGGCCTGGCAGGAGAATAAGGGACTCGCGGCAAGGCCCCCCTCCGGCGCTTCGCGCCACCTCCCCCGCAAGGGGAGGAAAGAAAAGAAGATGTCACCAATTCTTCCATCACACATTTCCGAAGAGGCCGAGCGTGTCGGCGGGGGCGGTGTATTTCGGGGGAATGGGTGTTGGTTGGATTTGGGTTTTGTGGCTGAGATAGAAGCGCAACTCCGCTTCATCGATATTACGGCCATGGGTGAGGCCGATCTGGCTGTAGCCGGCGCGGATGAGAGATGCGGCGCGGAGACTCTGCGCTTCAAGGCCGAAGATCAGGCTGATGGCGAAGCTGGCCAGGCCCAAGATGTTTTCATTCAGACCGACAGAGCCGATGGCGGCCCAGAGCGCCAGCAGAACCGCCGCGACCAGCCACATGCGATTCCACAGCGCCCACAATACGGTGAAGGCGAAAGCGCCGATGCTGAAGCCTTCGCGCACGAAGATCGCCTTGTCCAGTGGCGAGCCGGGGCGGCTATGAACCGAATAGATTTTCATCAGCCTGTGAGCGAACCCTTGGTGGAGGGGATGCGGTCCTTCTGGCGGGGGTCGATTTCGGTGGCCTCGCGGAGCACCCTTGCGAGCGCCTTGAAGCAGGATTCGGCGATATGGTGGTTGTTGGCCCCGCTCAGGGTTTCCACATGCAGGGTGACGCCGGCATTCATGGCGAAGGCCTGGAACCATTCGCGCACCAGTTCGGTATCGAATTCACCGATCTTGGGGTTCGAGAATTCAACCTTCCAGACAAGGAAGGGGCGGCCCGAGACATCGATGGCCGCGCGGGTCAGGGTTTCATCCATGGCCAGATCAAGGCTGGCATAGCGGCGGATGCCCTTGCGCTCGCCCAGGGCCTTGGCGACAGCCTGGCCAAGGGCGATGCCGGAATCTTCGGTGGTGTGGTGAAAATCAATGTGGGTGTCGCCGGAGGCTTTCAAGG
>JANOTU010000570.1:0-11516 GCA_031416515.1 Hyphomicrobiales bacterium | reverse complement strand
CGCTCACCGAGAATGCCCAGCCTGCACACATGGCGGTGAGCATGGCGGTGGTGCGTGTGCTGGAGGCTGAGCGGGGCATGACGGTTGCCAACACGGCAGCCTATGTAGCGGGGCATTCGCTGGGGGAGTATTCGGCGCTTGCGGCGGCGGGGACTTTCTCTCTGGCTGATGCCGCACAGCTTTTGAAAATCAGGGGCCAGGCGATGCAGATGGCCACGCCGGTGGGAACCGGGGCTATGGCGGCATTGCTGGGTTTGGACTTTGCAGAGGCAGCCGCAGTGGCGGCGGAAGCATCGCAGGGCGATGTGTGTCAGGCGGCCAATGACAACACTGCTGGCCAGGTGGTGATTTCGGGGCACAAGGCCGCAGTGGAGCGCGCCCTCGACATTGCCAAGGCGCATGGGGCCAAGCGGGCGATTATGCTGAGCGTGTCAGCGCCATTTCACTGCGCGCTGATGCAGCCTGCGGCTGATGCCATGGCGGAGGCGCTGGCCAAGGCGAGCATGAAGCCACCCGTAGTGCCGCTCATTGCCAATGTGGTGGCGGGGCCGATTGCTGATCCTCTCCTGATCCGGCAGAAACTTGTGGAGCAAGTGACAGGCACGGTGCGCTGGCGCGAATGCGTAGACTTCATGGCGAAGCAAGGTGTAACGCGCTTTTATGAATTGGGGGCGGGCAAGGTGCTCACGGGCCTGCTCAAGAAAAACGCCCCCGAGGCCCAAGGATTTGCCATCGGCACGCCAGAGGAGATCGCCAATGTTTGACTTGAGGGACAAAACCGCGCTGGTGACGGGCGCAACAGGCGGCATTGGCGCCGCCATCGCCAGGGCGCTCCACGCGGCGGGGGCGACCGTGGCCATCTCTGGCACCCGCGCGGCGGTGCTTGAGGAATTGAAAATGCAGTTGGGCGACCGGGTTCACGTGCTCACCTGCAATCTCTCGGATGCAGCGGATGTGGAAAAACTCGTGCCCGCCGCCGAGGCTGCCATGGGGTCGATTGATATTCTGGTCAACAACGCCGGCATCACCAAAGACGGCTTGGCCATGCGCATGAAGGACGAGGACTGGCAGGCGGTGATTGATGTCAATCTCACGGCTGGTTTCAGGCTGGCGCGCGCGGCCATGCGGGGCATGATGAAAAAGCGCTGGGGCCGGATCATCAACATAACCTCGGTAGTGGCGGTCACCGGCAATCCGGGACAAGCCAATTATGTGGCCTCCAAGGCCGGCGTCATCGGCCTCACCAAGTCGCTGGCCCAGGAATTGGCCAGCCGTAGCGTCACGGTGAATTGTGTGGCCCCAGGCTTTATTGCCACCCCCATGACGGATGTGCTGAACGACAAGCAGAAGGAGGCCATTCTGGGCCGAGTGCCGGCGGGGCGCCTGGGAACGCCTGATGAAATCGCTGCCGCAACCCTCTATCTCGCCTCCACCGAAGCCGCCTATGTCACCGGCCAGACGCTGCACGTGAATGGCGGCATGGCGATGATTTGAGGAAAATTCACAATAATATCAAAGCTCCACATTGGGCTTTTGCCTCAAACAGAATCTGTGGTAGGAACTCGGGCCGAGAGGGGGACACCGGAAAGGGGTCCATCCGTCAGAACAAGAATTGAGCAAGGACGATATAACATGAGTGATGTAGCTGAGCGGGTGAAGAAGATTGTGGTCGAGCACCTCGGCGTGGACGGCGACAAGGTCAAGGCGGAAGCAAGCTTCATTGACGATCTCGGCGCGGACAGCCTCGATACGGTCGAGTTGGTCATGGCCTTTGAGGAGGAATTCGGCATCGAAATACCCGACGATGCGGCTGAAACAATTCAGACTGTCGGCGATGCGGTGAAGTTCATCGAAAAGACTGCGGCCTGAAGCAAGGGCTTCAGTGTGATCACATTGCGCGGAGGCGGGGTTTGAACAGTCCTGCCGCCGCTTTTTCTTGTGAAGGGGAGAGTTGCAGATGCGCCGCGTTGTGATCACGGGACTGGGCATGGTTTCACCGCTGGCCACAGGGGTGGAGGAAACCTGGACAAGGCTGCTGGCGGGCCAATCTGCCGCCGCCGCCATCTCCAAGTTTGATGCCTCCGACATGGCCGCCCGCATTGCCTGCGAGGTCAAGCGCGGCGATGGCGGCAATGGCACGTTCCATGCCGAATCATGGATGGACCACAAGGATCTGCGCCGCTACGATGATTTTCTGATCTACGCCGTGGCCGCCGCCAAGCAGGCCATGAAAGATTCCGGTATTGAACTCAAGACCGAGGAAGAGAAATGCCGCGCGGGCGTGCTCGTCGGCAGCGGCATTGGAGGCCTCACCAGCATCGAGCAGACCACCCTGCTTCTGGCGGAGAAGGGCCCAAGGCGGGTCAGCCCATTCTTCATCCCGGGCTCGCTGATCAATCTGTCCTCGGGCCTCATCTCCATCGAGTTTGGCTGCAAGGGGCCCAACCATTCCGTGGTCACGGCCTGTTCAACAGGCTCCCACGCCATTGGCGATGCATCCAGGCTCATTGCCTTTGACGATGCCGATGTGATGATCGCAGGCGGGGCCGAATCGGCCATCTGCCGCCTTGGCATCGCCGGCTTCATCGCCTGCAAGGCGCTGGCGACCAAGTTCAATGACGCGCCGGAAAAGGCCTCGCGCCCCTATGACAAGGACCGCGATGGTTTCGTCATGGGTGAGGGCGCAGGCGTTGTGGTTCTCGAAGAGCTTGAACACGCCAAGGCGCGCGGCGCCACGATTTACGCTGAAGTGATTGGCTACGGCATGTCGGGCGATGCTTATCATATTACCGCTCCCGCCCCCGATGGCGACGGGGCCTACCGCTGCATGACCGCGGCGCTGAAGCGGGCGGGCTTGCAGGCCCACGACATTGACTACATCAACGCCCACGGCACCTCGACACCCATGGGCGACGAGATCGAGCTTCGCGCCGTGGAGCGCCTGATGGGCAACCGCGCTGAGGGCCTGTCGATGTCATCCACCAAATCCTCAATCGGCCATCTCCTGGGGGCGGCTGGCGCTGTTGAGGCGATTTTCTCGGTGCTGGCGATCCGCGACAATATCTGCCCGCCAACGCTTAATCTGGATAATCCATCGGTCGACACGGCGATTGACCTTGTACCGATGACAGCGCGCAAGAAAGAGATCAACACAGTTCTGTCCAATTCATTTGGTTTTGGTGGCACCAACGCTTCACTCGTCATGCGGCGCTATGCGGCCTGATCCGGAACAGGGCAATGTCTTTTGGCAAACGAGAATATCTTGATCTTCCAGAACCACAAATTGAGCTTCCGCCTCCGCGCAAAGTGCGGCGGTCTGCGGTGAGGCGGGTATTCCGGGCCTTGTACCGGCTCGTAGTTCTGGTTGCGCTTCTCGCAGGTGGCCTCGCCGCCTACGCTTACTATGAATTTGCCCAGCCTGGCCCTTTGACAAAATCCAGGGTGCTTGAGATCGAGAAGGGACTGAGCACACCTGACATTGCGGCCAAACTTGAGGCCGCAGGCATCATCGCCAACGCGCCAATCTTCACAGCGGCAGCCCTTGTGACGCGCACGCGTGGGCGGCTGAAGGCTGGTGAATATGAGTTTCCCCCGCGCGCCTCCATGGCCCAGGTGATGAACCTGTTGGCCAGCGGCAAGGTCATGGTTCACAAGGTCAGCATTCCTGAAGGCTGGACCAGCGACATGGCCCTGGCCCGCATCATGGAGCATCCGGTGCTCACCGGTGACATCCCGGGCACCCCTGCCGAAGGCGCCATTCTGCCTGATACCTACATCGTCAAGCGCGGCATGAAACGTCAAGACGTGCTTGACCACATGGTGGCAAGGCAGACAGCGCTGCTCGACAAGATCTGGGACAAGCGCAATCCGGCGATTGCAATCAAGACCAAGGAAGAAGCCGTTATTCTCGCTTCGATTGTGGAAAAGGAAACCGGCATTGCCTCTGAGCGTCCTCAAATTGCATCGGTCTTCATGAACCGTCTGAACAAGGGCATGCGCCTGCAATCCGACCCGACAATCATTTACGGCATGGTTGGCGGCAAGGGCAAACTTGACCGAGCGCTGACCAAGGCCGATGTCAACGCGCCCACCCCTTACAACACTTACACCATCAACGGCCTGCCGCCGGGGCCCATTGCCAATCCGGGCCGGGCCTCGCTGGAGGCTGTGGTCAATCCGGCGGCGACGGATTATCTCTATTTTGTGGCCGATGGCACCGGGGGCCATGTCTTTGCCACCACGCTGGTCGAGCACAACCGCAACGTCGCCAAGTGGCGCAAAATCGAGGACGCCGCCTCCCAAGCACAAGCGCCAAGTCCTTAACCTCAAGGCGATTTGAGTAGCTCTGGCAGCATCACACAGGCTAAGGGTGCGGGCGGGTTCACATTCACAGGAATTATGATGCTCCTCTCCAGCATGACAGGATTTTCCAGGGCTTCCGCTGGCCTTGACGGCGTGACCTGGCAATGGGAGCTGAAAAGCGTCAATGGCAAGGCTCTTGATGTGCGCTGCCGCCTGCCACCCGGTTTCGACGCGCTGGAGCCGCAAATTCGGCTCGCGGTGCTGGAGAAACTGAAACGCGGCAATTTACAAGTTTCACTTAGTGTAAGCGGTGTCACACAAGCTGAAACGGTGACGATCAATGAGGCGGTGCTGGCCCAAATTCTCAAAGCAGGCGAGCGCCTGCGCGCCCGGATTGGCGGCGAGGCCATGCGCGCTGATCTGGTGCTGGCAATGCGCGGCGTCCTTGAGATTGACCCCACAGTTACTGATACAGCAACCCTTGAGCGGCGTAACGCCGCCATCATGGCGTCGTTCCAGGTGGCCCTGGCGGAACTGGAGAAATCACGCCGGGAAGAGGGGGTGCGGCTGGAAAAGCTTATCGATGCCCAGGTCCGGCGCATCGCCGCGCTAACCATTGCGGCGCGTGACAATCCGGCCCGCACCACGGAAGCGGTCAAGGCGCGCCTTGCCATGCAGATTGCCAAACTGATGGAGACCGGCGCCAGTTTCGATGCCGCCCGCCTGCATCAGGAAGCAGTCCTCCTGGCTACCCGCGCCGATATTCAGGAAGAGCTGGACCGCCTGATGTCGCATGTGGCGGCAGCGCGAGCGCTCTTGGATTCCGGCGCTGCCATTGGCCGCAAGTTTGATTTTCTCGCCCAGGAGTTTAACCGCGAAGCCAATACGCTGTGTTCGAAAGCGGTGGACCAGACGATGACGGCGATTGGCCTTGATCTCAAGACCGTCATCGACCAGATGCGCGAGCAGGTGCAAAACATTGAGTGATTCCCCAGAAATTGCGCGCCGTGGCCTTTTGCTGGTGATGTCATCGCCTTCAGGGGCCGGGAAGACCACACTGTCGCGGAAGTTGCTCAGTGCCGACCGCAACATCACCATGTCGGTCTCCGTCACCACCCGCGCGCCCCGCCCCGGCGAGATAGACGGCACCGACTATCATTTCATCACCAAGGAAAAATTTGCGCGGATGCGTGATTCGGGCGAGTTGCTGGAATGGGCGGAAGTCTTTGGCAATTTTTACGGAACACCCAGAAAACCCGTCGAAGACGCATTGTCCAAAGGCCGCGATGTTCTCTTTGACATCGACTGGCAGGGCACCCAGCAACTGGCGCAAGCCATGGAAGATGATCTGGTGCGGATTTTCATCCTGCCGCCAAACGCTGATGAATTGCATGAACGCCTGATCAAGCGCGGCCAGGATTCAGCCACCGTCATGGCCAAGCGCATGGCGGAAGCCTCGCGCGAGATCAGCCATTGGGCGGAATATGATTATGTGGTGATCAACGCCGAACTCGGTGCCGCCCACGCCCAGGTCACCGCCATCCTCACCGCTGAACGCCTGCGCCGCAGAAGGCGCACGGGCCTCACCAATTTCGTCCGTGAACTGACAAAAAGTCTGTGATGCAAAAAGGCGGCCCGAAGGCCACCTTTCCCGAACTCTCCAGGTCTAACCGCCAGCCGCCGCCAAGGCCTTCTCCTGGGCCGCGATGGCGGCCTGACGCTTGGCGATTTCATCGCCAATGGGCGGCCCCTTGAAGCGCCTGTTCTCAATGCCAAACCAGAGAATGACGAGGAAAATCATGAAGCCCAACGAATAATAGATGAGACCTGGCACAAAACTGGTGCCTGCAGCCGCGTCTCCGGGGATTGAAGGCACGAAAGTGTGGCCGGCGATCATCACCAGAACAACGCCGATCATCACGATGATCGCAAACAGCTTGGAAAGACCACCGAGGCGGAATGAGCCATAGGTTGTCCAGGTTTTGCCCTCCGCCAGAAAGCCCGCAATGACCGGCATGGCGTAGGAAATGTAGAGATACATGGCGCAGCCGGTGGAAAGCGCTGCAAACGCGCCCAGCGGCGTGGTGATGGCGGTCAGCGCACTGCACAGGATCGCCGTTGCCCAGATGGCGGCGACAGGTGTGCGGTGCGTGGGGCTGACCGATTTCAGCAAGCCTGAGAACGGCAGGCCGCCATCGCGCGCGAACGCATAGATCATGCGTGATGTCGATGTGACTGCGGCCAGAGCGCAGAGGAAGTTGGAAATGATCACACCCACCAGCATGATCTTGCCGATGAAGCTTGGCAGGATCGCCGCGATGAAGAGGTTGTTGAAAGATGACCAGCCAGTGGCTGCCGCGGCATTGAGATCGGGGATTGCCATGATCATGGCGAGGATCAGGACAAAGCCGAAGACAATCGACCAGAACACTGAATGCAGCATGCCCCTGTGAACCGTGTTGCGCGCATCCTTGGTTTCTTCAGATGTATGGGCGGAGGCGTCAAAGCCTGTGATGGTGAACAAGGGATAAAGCAGGCCGATGATCATCGCCATCAAGGGGCTGACACTGGGTGAAACCCCACCACCAGGAGCCCCGGTGTTGTTCACAAAGGTAAAGGCCTTGCCGATCTCAATGCTGGGGGCCGCCATCAGGAACATGATGATCAGGATGACCGTCACCACCAAAATCAAATAGCCGGAGAAATCGGTGAGGATGGTTGTGAGCCTGATGCCAAAATGATTGAGCAGCGCCTGCGCCGCCGTAATCGCCGCAACCGAGAAGATCTGGGTGTTCAGCGACCAGGTTGAAACGTCCACCCCCATCACCGCGCCAAAGAACAGGTCTTTGGTGATGAGATAGAGAAACACATTCACCGCGGGCACCACGAACAGCAATCCCAGCAGGTTTACATAAGCCGTGGCCCAGCCCCAGAAACGGCCGCCAAGGATGGAAGACCAATGATAGAGGCCGCCAGCCGTTGGATAGGCCGAAGCGATCTGGCCCAAAGAGGCAGCCACGATCAACGCATAGACTCCGCCAATCAACCAGCCAACCGTGAGCGAGAACGGCCCGCCCGTTGACAGGGCGATCGGGAACGACCCGAAGCCACCCGAAATGATGCAGATAATTGAAAATGAAATCGCAAAACTCTGGAATGGTCCCATGCGCCTGGAAAGCTCTTGCGCATATCCCATTCCGTGGAGGACTTTCTCGTCCTCAGTCATATGATCGGCCATTGCATTACCTCCAATGCGTGCCGGGGGTCTCGCACGTCCCTGTCTATCAGCCGACAAGCATAGGTCACCCAACGAATCAGCCGACTCTCTCCCCCATAAGCATTGTCGGTCTTTGGGATTCAAAGGTCAACGGGGGCTGAAGGCGGTGGCCAGACCTTGGCAGCGGTTGGGTGGCACTATCAGGGGAAGGCGGAGTTTATGGCGGTTGCAATATCAGGGAAGAGTCTGTTCACCGACCCGGCAAGCAACGGCATGGCAGCAACCAACATCACGGCCATCGCGGCAGCGATCAGCACATATTCTATCGCCACGGCGCCAGCTTCATCGCCACAAAATCGCCGGACTTGCTTGATGATCGTATTCACGGTTTCCAGACCCTATGAAATCGAATTCCACAATTGGAACACCGATCGCAATCTATTCTTATATTTAATTACATAATGACTTGTTTGTCAATAGTAATGGACTGTTATTTGTTACTGAAGGAATAATCGACTTTTCTTGTATTTATATTTGTAGAGTTACGTCACATTCTTATTTATTTGTTTTTTTACTATAAATGCAATTGGTTCATTTTTGCAGTTGGAGATGGTAAATTGGCAAACTTCGAATACACTACTATTGGGAAACAGATGAATCCGAAATTGGCACGGCGCCATGCGATTAAAGGCTTGGCTATTTCAGCAGGGATTGCAGGATTTGGGTTGGGAGTGGGCCACTTGCGGGCCGCAGCGCCACCCCGCTTGCGCGCTTTCTCCCGCGTTATTGATGTGAAAGGCCGGGCGGCCAGGGTTTTTGGGCTTGAGGCATCCCCCGGTAAAACGGGCCTGGAGATGGTGCTCGGCGATGATTTCCATGCGCGGCTTGAAAATGACACCGGCACTGAAACTCTCATTCACTGGCACGGCCTGACGCCGCCGTCGGCGCAGGACGGTGTGCCTATGCTGTCGCAGTCGCCCCTGCTGCCTGGCGCCGCCCAAGTCTATGAATTTGCCAATACCCGGGCTGGCACGCATTGGATGCATTCGCATGTTGGATTGCAGGAACAACTGCTGCTGGCCGCGCCGCTGATCATCCGCGAAACTGCTGAACCTGTGTTCGACGAGCAGGAGCATGTGGTGATGCTGCATGATTTCACCTTCCGCGATCCCGGTGAAATTCTGGCGGAACTGAAAAGGGGCGCTGGCGAACATGCGGGCCACGCTATGGGTGTCTTGCTCAATGACGTCGCCTATGATGCCTATCTCTGCAATGACCGGACCCTGGATGATCCTGAGGTCGTCAGCGTCAAGCGGGATGGACAGGTGAGACTGCGCATCATAAATGCGTGTGCGGCCAGCAATATGTGGATCGATTTGGGGGCGATTGAGGGTGAGGTGATCGCGGTTGATGGCAATGCCGTCTATCCCATGAAAGGCTCCTTGTTTCCGCTGGCGATTGCCCAGCGGGCTGATATTCGGCTGCGCATTCCTGGCGATGGGGCCTTTCCCATTCTTTTTCAGGCTGAAGGAGTGGCCGAGCGAACAGGATTGGTTTTGGCAACAGCGGGCGCGCAAATTGCCAAAGTCTCGCCGGACGCAACACCCGCTGCAGCGCTTGATCTTTCCTTTGAGAGCCGCTTGCGCGCTGTGGGGAAACTGCCTGATGAGCCTGTGACGCGCACCGAAATTCTGGCGCTTACAGGCGGCGGGGCTGACTATGCCTGGGGCCTGAATGGCAAGCCCTCAATGCACGACACCATTTTCACGGTGAAATCCGGCGAGCGCGTAGAAATCATCATGCGCAACGAGACCGGCATGGCCCATCCCATGCATTTGCACGGGCATTATTTCAAGGTCGTCGGTATCGGCAGCGCGCGTATTGACGGGGCCTTGCGCGATACCGTGCTGGCGCCGCCAAAAGCAACCGTCACCATCATGTTTGACGCTGATAACCCCGGAAATTGGGCGTTTCACTGTCATCATCTCTATCACATGAACTCAGGGATGATGGGGGCGATCCGCTATTCCAGCGCCGCCTGATCAGGGCTTGAGCTTGTAGCCGGTGTGGAACATCCAGGTGACAATGCCGAGGAACAACACGAGAAATGCCGCAATCACCGCAATGCAGGCGGCGATATTGACATCGGCCCGGCCAAAGAAGCTCCAGCGCAGCGCTGAGACGAGATAGACCACCGGATTGAACAGGCTCACCGTTTGCCAGAAGGGCGGCAGCATATCGATGGCGTAGAAGCTGCCACCCAGAAATGTAAGCGGTGTGACGATGAGTTGCGGCACCAGTTCGAGGCGTTCCCAACTTTCCGCCCAGATGCCGATGATGAAGCCAAGAAGCGCAAAAGTGAACGAACTCAAAACGATGAAGGCCAGCATCCAGAAGGGATGGGAAATTTGCAGATCGACGAAAAACCACGCCGTGGCCAGCATGATGAGGGCCAGCATCACCGATTTGCTGGCGGCAGCCCCGACATAGCTCAGCACCACTTCCACGTGGGAAACCGGTGCTGAGAGCACCTCAAAAATCGTGCCGGTGAAACGCGGAAAATAAATGGCGAAGGAGGCGTTGGACAGGCTCTGGGTCAGCACCGAAAGGATTATCAATCCCGGCACGATGAACGAGCCATAGCTCACCCCGTCCACTTCCGGAATGCGCGAGCCGATGGCCGAGCCAAAGACCACGAAATAGAGCGAGGTGGCGATAACGGGAGAGACAATGCTCTGCACAGCGGTGCGGAAAGTGCGGGCCATTTCAAAGCGGTAGATGGCGGCGACAGCGCGGAGATTCATGATGGCTCCTTCACGAGACTCACAAAAATCTCTTCGAGCGAACTTTGCCGGGTTTGAATATCCTTGAAGGCAATACCAGCGCTTGCGAGATCGGCCAGCAGTTTTGCAATGCCGGTGCGCTCGGATTCGCTATCATAGGTGTAGACCAACTCGTCGCCGGTGGCGGCGAGCGCCAGTGGATAGGATTTCAGCGCAGCTGGAATGGCTGCCAATTTATCCTGCAAATGCAGGGTCAGTTGCTTTCGCCCAAGCTTCCGCATCAGTTCGGCTTTGTTCTCAACCAGTATGATCTCGCCCTTGGTGATGACGCCGATGCGGTCGGCCATCTCTTCGGCCTCGTCGATATAATGGGTGGTGAGAATGATGGTGACCCCTTCGCTGCGGAGCTTGCGCACCAGGTCCCACATGTCGCGGCGCAGTTCCACATCAACGCCAGCGGTTGGTTCATCGAGAAACAAAACCTTGGGCTCATGCGCCAGCGCCTTGGCGATCATCACGCGGCGCTTCATGCCGCCGGAGAGGGTGATGACCTTGGAATCCTTCTTGTCCCACAGAGACAAGTCTCTCAGCACTTTTTCAATATGGGCGGGATCGGGCTTCAGGCCAAAGAGGCCGCGGGTGAAGGATACCGTGGCCCAAACGCTTTCAAACGCCGCCAGCATCAATTCCTGCGGCACCAGGCCGATGGCCGCTCGGGCCTTTCTGTAGTCGTTCTGGATGTCGTGGCCGCAAACAGTGACGGTCCCCGAATTGGACCGCGCCAGGCTGCAAATGACATTGATCAGCGTGGTCTTGCCCGCGCCATTAGGACCAAGAAGGGCAAAAATTTCTCCCTCAAAAATCTCCAGGTTGACCTGGTTCAGCGCCCGAAAACCGGACGCATAAATTTTGGAAACGCCTTGCGCAGAAATGACTGGGAGCATGGGGCGGCATTAGCAAGCGGGGAGACTGCGCACAAGCGCGGCAATCAGCATTATAAGCTGATCATGGGAACTGTTTCACGTGGAACATAGCACGCCGGAAATGGCGGTGCGGAACCCCGACCACGACATCATCGCCACGTTCCGGCGGCGCTTTCTGAAGGATATCGAGGAGCTTTTCGTCAAGGTCCTGCTGCTGGCCCGCGAGATGGGGGCCTTGAAGATGGGGACGATTGGGCTGGAGCCTGCCCCGGCGAAGGCCGGGGGGACCAA
>JANOTU010000569.1:0-4287 GCA_031416515.1 Hyphomicrobiales bacterium | reverse complement strand
GTAGCTGGGTTTGAGCGCCAGGGGCGCGGCGAACTTGGCGCCGTCTGGCCGGTGCAGCCAGTTGTCGGTGCAGGAACCCCAGGGCGATGTCTCTTCGCGGCGGTTGATGTAATTGCCGATGGCGATTGTGGGCCAGTCGGCCCCGCGCTCCCAGGTGGCGGCAAGGGCCGTAGACCAGCCATCGCCGCCGTCAAAGGCCCACGCTTCATTGGCGCGCTCAAACCGGCAATTGCCGAGGCCCTTCATCACCATGTTTTCGCCAACGCGAAGCAGCACGAGATCAGTTGTGTTGTCGCTGTCAATGTCGATGGGATAGGCGCCGGTGACCTTGTCCAGTTCAAGCCCGCTGGGTTGGGCTTTGAATGTCAGTGGGCCGCCCCGTGTGCTTGAGTTGAGATAAAACCTGGCCGGTGATGCCCCGCCCGCCAGCAGCATGTCGTCAAAGTCATCGCCGTTGCAGTCAAACGTGGCGACCCCGCCACCGACCATATATTCCCACTCGCCGGTGTAGGCGCTTTCGGGGATGGGATGTTCGGTGAAGGTGGGGATGGTTTGGGCGGCAGCGGGTGAAGCGAGAAGGAGCAAGCCCAGGAACAAAGCTGTGGTTCTGTTCCCCTCTCCCGTGGGAGAGGGAGGGGCCCATTGCCCTTGCAATGGGAGGGTGAGGGAACACCGGGGTTTATTGTTCTGGCACCTGTGCCCCCTCATCTTCCCGTCGCAAGGAAGAGCGACGGGCCCCTTCTTCTCCCGAGGGAGAAGAAAAAAAGTGCGAGGGCGGGGGAGGGTTTGCATATCTTATTTCCGCGTCCGCAAGGCGTTCACATATCCGCCCACACAGCGCCCCTGTTCCAATCCGCGCTCGATTGCGGCGCGGAAATGGATGCCGCCGTAGAGGCGGGACCTTCCTGCTTCCTCGGCAGCAGCCCAGAAGCTGGGGTAGCTCCGGGATTCGAGGCCGTCACGTTTGTGGGTGGTGTCTTCGAAGCGGAAATTTTCGCCGAAGAATTGTGTGAGCACCAGTGCTGCCGCGGCTGACTGGGTGCTGTGGCCGCTGGGGTATTCGGGGAAAGGCGGAGTGATCAGCAGGGTTTCCCATTGGGGGTCAATCACCCGGCGGATGTAAGTGACAGGGCGCAGAAGATCGTATTGGAACTTGGTGTTCCAGCAGCCGATAAAACCATCGGCCACGCCGATTCCGAGGCGGGCCAGAACATCGACGCTGTTTTCCAGGCTGGCGTTGTCGCGCTCCAGAATTTGCAGGGCGATTGCAATCCAGTGGCCGGGAGGGGTTGGCGAGAGCATCGGATCATCCGACCAGAAGCGGGCAATGGCGCGCTGTTCAGCGCTCAGGTTTTGGCTGATTTGGTAAACCTCAAGGGCTTGTTTGTAGAATTCGGAAGTCATATCCTCGCTATACTCAGGCGGTGCGGGCAAAGGGCAGGATGTGGCCTCTGGCATCGCGAACGTGCGGTTACTGCCCCAGTTGGGCAGAAGCGGTTTTTGTTGCTGGGCGACGAGGCTAGTGGGCACCCAGCGCGCTGGTCCCTTGGAAAGCGCATAGTCCAGCGGAAAGCCCATGTTCTCAATGACCGCCCCGCCATCGCTGCGCGACCAATCCACGATATGCGCGGCCACCGCCAGCCCATGGGCGCGGCTTCTGGCCACCACGTCAGGGGCCACGCCTTGGCCCACATTTTTCCTGGCCATGGCCGCAAGGGCGCGTTGGCCGGTGGGGCCGGTGTTGGCGAAAAAATTCTGCGCGGCATGGGTCATGGCGGCATGAACCACCACGGCCTCGTCATAAGTCTGGCCCGTCTCGCGCTGCGGCACTGGCGTAAACCCGTTCAACTGCCCTGCCAGAGATTGCAACTCTCTCGATCCCGTGGCCAACACTTCAAAGGCTGTCACACCGAGATAGGCGAATGACCGGCTGGCCACGGGAGGCGAATAGGTGGGTGTGTGGCGCACCAGTTCGAGCACCAGACCATACCAGCCGCGCAGGACCTCTTGCGGCGCTGTGGCATGGGCTGCTGACGCCAGCATGACCAGGATAACATAGATTTTTAGAAGCATTCTAAACATGATGTCCTCGCACTCCAAGCTTGTTGACTCAGGCACGGACTTGCTGCAACACAAATCTCGGACGCCAATCATAAAATCAAACCGAAGTCCGGGAATCGCGCCCCAGGGAGGCGTCCTGCGGTTCTTTTGACCTTCGAGGAGGACCACCGATGAAATCCAAATTTTTCACCTTGATGGCAGGCGCGCTGATTCTCGGCGTCTCATCAGTCTCAGCGATGGCGGCGGGCAAGACCATTGCCGTCTCCTGGAAGACCTTCCAGGAAGAGCGCTGGAAGGGTGACGAAGCCGCCATCAAGGCTGTCGTTGAAGCCGCTGGCAACAAGTATATCTCCACCGATGCGCAAGGCTCGGCCGCCAAGCAGCTGACTGACATTGAAGGGCTTGTGAGCCAGAAGGTTGACGTCATTCTGGTTGTGGCTTTTGACTCCGACGCCATCCTCCCTGCCTTTCAGACAGCGGCTGATGCCGGTGTCAAGATGATCTCCTACGACGTGCTCGTTGAGCATCCGGATGCGCTCTATGTGACCTTCGACAATGTCGGCGTAGGCCGGTTGATGGCCAAGACCATGCTGGAGAAGGGTAAAGCCGAGGGTGATTTCGCCTTCATCAAGGGCGACAAGGGCGATCCGAACGCCACCTTCCTGTTTGAAGGCATCATGGAAGTGCTGAAGCCCAACATGGATGCGGGCAAGATCAAGAATGTCTGCGAGACCTTCACCGATGGCTGGAAGCCCGATGGCGCCCAGAAGAACATGGAGCAGTGCCTCACTTCCGTGAACAACAAGGTCGATGCGGTCATTTCTGAAAATGACGGCATGGCGGGCGGTGTTGTGGCTGCGTTGGAAGCCCAGGGCCTTGCGGGCACGGTGCCTGTGACCGGCCAGGACGGCGACCATGCCGCTCTGAACCGTGTTGCTCTCGGCACCCAGCTTGTGTCGGTGTGGAAGGACGTTCGCGTTCTCGGCAAGATCGCCGCTGAAGCCGCCAACCACATTGCTGAAGGCAAGGCCGTTGGCGAAATTTCCGGCGTTGCCAAGTTCAATGGCGGCAAGAAAAAGGTTGAAGTGAACTCGATTCTGGTGCCGCCGAACCCGATCACCAAGGACAATCTGAGTGACGTGATCGACGGCGGTCACATCGCCAAGGACAAGGCCTGCGCTGGCGTGAAGGCTGGTTCAGTTCCGGCTTGCGGCTAAACGCTTGCCAGCGTTCCAAATCTGAAACATGATAGCCCGCGTCATCTGAAAAGATGGCGCGGGTTTTGTTTTAATCTCTCCTCTCCCCTGGGAGAGGAAGGGGCCCAAGCGAAGCTTGGGAAGGTGAGGGGAGGCGGTGCTTCATGATTTGGCTCCGTACCTCCCTCATCCTCCCGCGCAAGGAAGAGCGCGGGCCCCTCCTTCTCTCAAGGGAGAAGGGAAAGAGGCAGCGGAGGCACGGCCATGTCACAAGGACCAGCCCATAGCGATGAAGGCGTCATCACACGCTTTTTCCGGGCGACTGAACTTGATACCCGCATGCTTGGCATGGTGGGAGCGCTGCTCATCATCTGGGTGGGCTTTGACATCTACAGCGGCATTTTGCGCCCCGGCGATGGCTTGCTCGGCGGATCATTTCTGACACCGCGCAATTTGTGGATTCTGCTGGTGCAAACATCTTCCATCGCGGTGATGACCACTGGCATGGTGCTGATCATTGTCATGCGCCAGATTGATCTCTCGGTGGGGTCCATTTTGGGTTTCACGGCAGTGTGCATCGGCACCGCGCAGGTGTTCTGGATGCCGGCGCTTGGCCTGCCCATTGGCCATCCGATGATCTGGGTCATCACGCTGGTGATGGGCATTGCCATCGGCGCCGGGATTGGCGCCCTGCATGGCGGGCTTATCGCCTATGCGGGCATCCCGTCTTTCATCGTCACCCTCGGCGGACTCATCGTCTGGCGCGGCGCCGCATGGGCGGTGATCCGGGGCGAGACGGTGGCCCCCATGGACAAGAATTTCAAGCTGATCGGCGGCGGCTTCGCCGGAATTACGCCCGGCTCCATCGGCAACACCGCAAGCTGGGTGCTGGGGGTGATCGCCTGCGCCATAATTATCGCGGGGATTCTCAATGGCAGACGGCAGCGCCAGCGTTTCAAGTTTGCATTGCGGCCGGTGTGGGCGGAAGTCTTCCTTGGCGCCGCAGGCTGCGCGCTTGCCCTTGGCGCTT
>JANOTU010000568.1:0-4321 GCA_031416515.1 Hyphomicrobiales bacterium | reverse complement strand
GGGCAATCCGACTGTTGAAGTTGACGTCATCCTTGAGGATGGCTCCATGGGCCGGGCTGCTGTGCCTTCGGGGGCTTCGACTGGCGCGCATGAGGCCATGGAACTGCGCGACGGCGACAAGAAGCGTTATCTGGGCAAGGGTGTTCTCAAAGCCGTCGCTGCTGTGAATGGCGAGATATTCGATACCGTGTCCCACATGGAAGCCGAAGACCAGATCGCCATCGACCGGGCGATGATTGCGCTGGACGGCACCCCGAACAAGGCCCGTCTTGGGGCCAATGCGATTCTTGGTGTATCGCTGGCCGTTGCCAAGGCCGCAGCGGAGGCCACCGGCATGCCGCTTTACCGCTATGTGGGCGGCACCAACGCCCGCACGCTTCCCGTGCCGATGATGAACATCATCAACGGCGGGGCCCATGCCGACAACCCCATCGATTTCCAGGAATTCATGGTGATGCCGGTGGGAGCGCCGACGTTCCGCGAAGCCCTGCGCATGGGGGCCGAAATTTTCCATACCCTGAAAGCCGCCCTTAAAAAGGCTGGCCACAACACCAATGTCGGCGACGAGGGCGGCTTTGCGCCAAACCTTCCTTCCGCCGAGGCTGGGCTTGATTTCGTCATGAAGGCCGTTGAGCAGGCCGGCTACAAGCCGGGCAAGGATGTGTATCTGGCACTCGATTGCGCCGCCACCGAGTTCTTCAAGAAGGGTGTTTACGACTACGCAGGCGAAGGCAAGAAGCGCTCCATCGCCGAGCAGGCCAAATATCTGGCCAAGCTCGCCAAGGACTATCCCATCCTCTCAATTGAAGACGGCATGTCGGAAGATGATTGGGATGGCTGGGCGCAGGTCACCAAGCTGATCGGCAAGACCCATCAATTGGTCGGCGATGATCTTTTTGTCACCAATACCAAGCGGCTGGGGCAGGGCATCAAGGACGGCGTCGCCAATTCCATCCTGGTGAAAGTGAACCAGATCGGCTCGCTCACTGAAACACTGGAAGCCGTGGAGATGGCCCACAAGGCAGGCTACACGGCGGTGATGTCGCACCGCTCCGGCGAAACCGAGGATGCAACCATCGCCGACCTTGCGGTCGCCACCAATTGCGGACAGATCAAGACGGGTTCGCTGGCGCGTTCAGACCGGCTGGCAAAGTACAATCAACTGCTGCGGATTGAGGAAGAGCTTGGCGAGCAAGCCGTTTATGCGGGGCGCTCAATTCTCAAGCGATAGCGGCGCTCACATCGCCGATGCTGGTCTTGGCGAGCGAGGCGGAGAGGGCGTTTTCCGCAGCCCCCAGCGGGCCGCCCAATATCTTGCCAAGCTGGGCAGCGACTGGACAAGCCGAGTGCGGGTCCATCTTGTGCATCCGGAACACCGTTTCATCTTCCACGGCATGATAGATATCGGCCAAGGTGATGCTGGCGGCGTCGCGCGCCAACTCGAACCCGCCGGCGCGCCCGGCCACCGAGCGCACCAAGCTGGCGCGCTCCAGTTCGCCCATCAGCCGCCTGATCACCACCGGGTTGGTGTGCACACTCTTGGCGATGATGCTGGAGCACACCGGCCCCTTGCCCGCAAAGCGCGCCAATACGCTCATGGCATGAATGGCGACAATAAATCTGCTGCTCGACAACATTGGTGCAACCCTACCGGTGAGACCTGTCAACTCCTATACACCCAAACAATCACCAATTGTTAACCCTGAGCGGCGAAAGTGCTGAAATGCGCATTCGCCAATTTGATCTCGCTGTCACTTTTGTCTGCCTGGCAACACTTGGTTATTTTGCCTGGCACGCGCAGGAAGGACCGCGCGGGTTTCCCTACTTTGACAGGCTCAGCATCGAAGCCTCCCGGTTGGACTTTCAATCCGCCGAGTTGGACGCCAGGCGCAAAAGCCTGGAGCACCGTGTCTCACTGCTGCGGCCTGACAGCATTGACCCCGACATGCTGGATGAAATGGTCCGCTCGCAGCTTGAATTGGTGGGTGAGAATGATCTTGTGGTGTTCGTGCCAAACTGAATTTCTCAAGGGAATCCTTGAGTTCAACCATAATTCAGTTAATCAATAAAACAGCAAGCCTTCTCAAACGTTTAGTGCTATTGAATCCGCAGCAACATGAGCCGGAGGACGCTTGCATGGCCGTCAAGTCAGCCTATATCGCGCGTAAACTGACCAGGGGCGAGAAGCCCGATTTCAAAAACAGCGGGTTTACATCTGAACAGGAACTCGCCTCCTACCGCGACATGCTGCTCATTCGCCGCTTTGAAGAAAAGGCCGGCCAGCTTTATGGCATGGGTTTCATCGGCGGCTTTTGCCATCTCTATATCGGCCAGGAGGCTGTCGTTGTCGGCATGCAGATGGCCCAGAAAGAGGGCGATCAGGTGATCACCTCTTACCGCGACCATGGCCACATGCTGGCCTGCGGCATGGACCCCAAGGGGGTCATGGCGGAGCTGACGGGTCGGCGTGGCGGCTATTCGCGCGGCAAGGGCGGCTCCATGCACATGTTCAGCCGGGAAAAGCAGTTCTTCGGCGGCCACGGCATTGTCGGCGCGCAGGTGCCGCTCGGCGCTGGCTTGGCTTTTGCCAACAAATATCGCGGCAATGATCATGTCTCGGTCACTTACTTTGGCGATGGCGCCGCCAATCAGGGCCAGGTTTATGAGACCTTCAACATGGCGTCTGTCTGGAAGCTCCCCGTCATCTTTGTGATCGAGAACAACCGCTATGCCATGGGCACGGCGGCCACACGCTCCACCGCCATGTCAGAGCAACTGGGCGCGCGTGGTGCTGCCTTTGGCATCGCGTCCGAACAGGTGGACGGCATGGATGTGCGCGCCGTGAAGGATGCCGCTGACCGCGCCGTTGAACATTGCCGGGCAGGCGAGGGGCCTTACATTCTGGAAATGATGACATACCGCTACCGTGGCCACTCCATGTCCGACCCCGCCAAATACCGCGCCAAAGAAGAGGTGCAGAAAATGCGCGAGGAGCATGACCCCATCGAGCAGGTGAAAGCCCGTGTGCTGGAAGCGGGCATCGCCAGCGAGGATGATCTCAAGAAGATCGACGTCGATATCCGCGCCATCGTCACCGAAGCCGCCGAATTCGCGCAGAGTGATCCGGAGCCGGATGCGGGCGAGCTTTACACTGATATTTACAAGGTGGCGTGAGGAGCATGACTGCGCTCAAGACCAAGCATGCCACTTACGCCGATATCGAGGCGCTGCCTCCCAACATCGTGGGGGAGATTCTGTTCGGCAGCCTTGTCACGCATCCGCGCCCCCCGCGAAGGCATGCGGCGGCGGCCAGTGTTGTCGGCGGGTTGATCATGCCGCCGTTCCAATTTGGCTCTGGCGGACCCGGAGGATGGGTCATCATGGACGAGCCAGAACTGCATTTGGGGCCGCATGTGGTGGTGCCTGACCTTGCTGGCTGGAAGAGTGAGCGGCTGGTGGGCCGCGAGGAAGGGGCATACTTCGACGAGGTTCCTGACTGGGTTTGCGAGGTACTGTCGCCGGCGACCGAGGCCTATGACCGGGGCGACAAGCGCCGAATCTATGCCAATTTTGAAGTTCCCTTCCTGTGGCATATTGAGCCGCGCGGCAGGATACTCGAGGTGTTTCAAAGGCAGGGCGGGAACTGGCTGTTGACACACACTTTCATCGAACATGAGGACGTTGCCGCGCCGCCGTTTGATTCCATCACGTTTTCATTGGGGCTGCTTTGGCCCTTTGATCCGCCAACCGCAAAAGAAGAGTCCTGACCGCGATGCCAAACATCCTCATGCCCGCCCTGTCGCCCACCATGGAAGAAGGCAAGCTTGCCAAATGGCTCAAGAAAGTGGGCGATGTGGTGAAGTCCGGCGATGTCATCGCCGAGATCGAAACCGACAAGGCGACCATGGAAGTGGAAGCCGTGGATGAGGGCCCGCTCACCGCTATCCTCATTCCCGAGGGCACCGAGAATGTGAAAGTGAATACGCCAATTGCGGTGATTGGCGAGGCTGATGCAGCTCCCCCTCCGGCCCTTCGGGCCGCCTCCCCCGTAAAGGGGGAGGAAAGAAAGACAGAAGCACCTCAACCTCTTTCCTCCCCCCCTGCGGGGGAGGTGGCGCGCAGCGCCGGAGGGGGCCTTGAAATCCCAGAAGGCACCGAGATGGTCACCATGACGGTCCGCGAGGCGATCCGCTCCGCCATGTCGGAGGAGATGCGCCGCGACAAGGATGTGTTCCTCATGGGCGAAGAAGTGGGCGAATATCAGGGCGCATACAAAATCAGCCAGGGCATGCTGGATGAGTTCGGCCCCACCCGTGTCATC
>JANOTU010000567.1:0-2324 GCA_031416515.1 Hyphomicrobiales bacterium | reverse complement strand
TGGGATGAGACCCGTGAGGCCGCCATTGACCGGATGCAGCGGGCGCTGAGTGAGCTTGAGATTGGCGGGCTGAAGACCACCAAGCCCTTGCACCAGTTGCTGGCGGGCGACGCCAGCGTACGCAAGGGAGATTTCCATACGCGCTGGCTGGAGTCGTGGCTCGAAGCCAACGCCCACAGGCTGGAGGGAGCATAAAAGAAAACCCGGTATTCCTATGGCGGCGATGAGCATATATTAGTTGAGTGCGACGAGGAAATGTCGCTGGAGGCGTTTTTCAAAAGCCTGTCCATCACCAACGCCGTGAAGAAGGCGAAGATCAAGGGCGTCACCGAAATCTGCCCGGCCAACGCCTCGTTCCAGATCAAGTTTGATCCCGACAAGATCAAGCCCGCTGACATGATGAAGGAACTGAAGGCGCTGGAGAAGGCGGCGGGCAAGACCAAGTCGGTTCTGAAAACCCGGATCATCGAAATTCCGGTGCTCTATAATGATCCGTGGACCCATGAAACGCTGATGAAATTCCGCGAGCGCCACCAGGACCCGAATTCAACCGACATCGAATACACCGCGCGCATCAATAATCTTGATGGTATTGAGGGCTTTGTAAAGGCCCACTCATCGGCGCCGTGGTTTGTGTCCATGGTGGGGTTTGTGGCGGGCCTGCCGTTTCTCTATCAGATGGTGGACCGCAAGCGGCAAATCCAGTCGCCTAAATACTTGCGCCCGCGCACCGACACGCCCAGGCTCACCGTGGGCCATGGCGGCTGCTTCGGCTGCATCTATTCGGTGCGGGGCGCCGGCGGCTATCAGATGTTCGGGATCACGCCGATGCCGATTTACGATCCCAACCAGAAGATCAAATATCTGCGCGACTTCATGTGCCTGTTCAAGCCCGGCGACATGGTGAAATGGAAACCCATTGACCGGGCTGAATATGATCACACGGTGGCTGCGGTGGAGAGGGGCAAATACACGCCGCTGATCAGGAACGTCACCTTCTCGCTGGCGGATTTCCACAAGGACATCGACGGCGCCAACGCAAAACTGGTGGAGGCGCTCCATGGCCATTAAGGTTTTGAAACCCGGCCTTTCAACCACAGTTCAGGATCTGGGCCGTCCCGGCTATTACAATATCGGCATTCCGCTCTCCGGCGGCATGGACCGCTACGCGCTTGCCGCCGCCAATCTGCTGGTCGGCAACAAAGAAGGTGCCGCCGTGCTCGAAGCCGTGTTTATGGGGCCAGAACTTACATTCACGGAGGATGCCACGGTGGCGGTAACTGGCGCTGAGCTGCCGCCCGAGGTGAATGGCGACGCCCGCCCCACCTGGACCAGCTTCAAGGTGAAGAAGGGCCAGACACTTTCTTTCGACTTTCTGAAAAAAGGTGCTCGCGCCTATATCGCCGTCTCGGGCGGTATTGATGTGCCGGTGGTTCTCGGCTCGCGCTCGACTTACACACTGGGCGCGCTCGGCGGCTTCAAGGGCCGGAAACTGCAAGCAGGCGACAAGCTGCCAGTGGCCAAGGGCAGGGCGGCCAAGGAAGGCCGCAGCGTTCCTGAAAAACTCCGCCGCATGCCCGGAATGCCAGCCGAGCTTCGCATGGTGCCGGGGCTGTACTGGCACCGGCTGACAGAAGCCGCAGGCCAGCATTTCTTCGCAGACACCTGGAAAGTGGCCCCCGAGGCCGACCGCATCGGCTACCGCTTCCGCGGCGGACGGCCCATGGAGTTTGTCCCCCGCGAGCCGCCCTTTGGCGCGGGCTCTGATCCCTCCAACATCGTCGACGCCTGCTACCCCTACGGCTCCATCCAGATCCCCGGCGGCACCGAACCCATCGTCCTGCACCGCGACGCCGTCTCCGGCGGCGGCTATTTCATGGTGGGCACGGTCATCTCCGCCGACATGGACCTGATCGGCCAGCTCCAGCCCCACACCCCATCGCGCTTTGTGCCCGTCACCATGGCGCAGGCCCTGAAAGCGCGGGCAGAGCGCGAGAAGCTGCTGGCGAAGGTGAGGGAGGGCCTGTCTTGACAGAAAATTTGCTCGTAAAGCCAGCGAAGGTGGCGTAAAATTTGTCACCATGATCGATCTGCGCGACATTGACAGGTTGAAGGACTTGAGCGCAGGCCTTGCGGCGCCTGAAAACAAAACCGCGCTCTACCATCAGGCATTCAGGGGGTTTGGCCCGCAAGCGCTGTGGAGCCGGAGGCCAAGCGCCCATCCGACGATCACCCAGGCGCTGGTTGTGGCGCAGAGCCTGCGGCGCGAGGGTTGCATGAAATCCCGCCCCCTCGCAGCCCGGATCGAAGCGGCCTGCCGTGCC
>JANOTU010000566.1:0-9302 GCA_031416515.1 Hyphomicrobiales bacterium | reverse complement strand
CCGTTGGCGCCGAAGCTTTCGCCGAAAATCAATGCCACATGGACCTTGTCGAGGAGTTCGCGGGCGAGCTCGCCTGAATCCCAGCCGGTGCCCTTGATATTTGGGAATGCATAAAAAGCGCCACCCGGTGTGCGGCATGTGACGCCCTTGATGTCATTGAGGCCCGCGACCACGATGTTGCGGCGCTTCTCGAAGCTTTTCCGGAAGCCTTCGATTTCATCCATGGGGCCGGTGATGGCCGCAAGCCCCGCCATTTGCGTTGCCACACTGGTGCAGGAATGATCAACGGTGATCAGCTTCTTGACAAAATGCACCATCTCCCTGGGCCAGATGCCAAAGCCCAGGCGCCAGCCGGTCATGGCGAAGGTCTTGGACCAGCCATCGAGAATGATGGTGCGGTCGCGCAGCGCCGGGTAACTGAGGAAGCTCACAAACTCAGCGCCCTCGTAAATCAGGTGGCTGTAAATCTCGTCCGAGAGAATGGCCACATCGGGATGCTTGAGCAGACCTTCTGCCAGCTTGTCCATTTCGGCCTTGGCCACCACGCCGCCTGTGGGGTTGGCAGGCGAGTTGATGATGATGAGACGTGTCGCAGGGGTTATCAGCGACAAGACTTCCGCGGCATCAAAGCCGAAATCCTTCTCCTCGCGGATGGGATAAGGCACGGGCTTGGCCCCGCTGGAGCGCGCCGCATCCCGGTAGGGGGGAAAGCCCGGATCGGGATAGAGGATTTCGGTGCCCGGCCCGCCAAAAAGCTGGCAGGCGAAATAGAACGTTACCTTGCCGCCCGGCACGATGACGATTTCATCAGCGGTGACCGATGTCTTGAAACGCTTGTTGGTATACCCCGCCACCGCATCGCGCAGGACCGCCAACCCTTGCGGCGAGGAATAGCCATGCGGGCCATCGCGCACGGCTTTCTCTGCCGCTTCCAGAATATGCCGGGGCGGGGAAAAATCGGGCTGGCCGATGCCGAGATTGATCACCGGAAAGCCCTTGGCTTTAAGCGCATTGGCGCGGTCGAGCACGGTGAAGGCGGTTTCTTCTTCGATGGCGGTGACATGGGGATTGAGCTTGAGCATTATTTCTTTTCCAATAATTGACTGACATGCTGGCGCCCACGGCGAGATTTCACAGCGTCTGCGAAAAATTCTTCCAGCGCCTCGTTGAGCGGACCTGAGCAGCCCAGTTCCTCGGCCAGCAGCTTGTAATAGCCAATATCCTTATGGGCGTTTTCGATCGAAAAGCGGTATTTGCCAAAGTCGCCTTCCAGCGCCGACCCCACCATCTTGCGCAAGACCCCGGAATTGCCCGAGCCATTGAGCATGACTTCATAGAGGCCGCGCCAATCGATGCTGGCCCGGGTTGCGGCATCAAAGGCCTGGGCGACGAGCGCCACCATGCCGGTGACCAGAAAGTTGGAGATGAGTTTGGCGGTGTGGCCGGGGCCTGCCTCGCCAAAATGCCGGATGGTTGCGGCATAACATTTGAACAGCGGCTCCAAGGCCGCATAAGTTTTTGCATCAGCGCCGCACAAAACGCCAAGTTCTGCGGCTTCTGATTGCTCCGGCCCCCCGGTCATCGGCGCATCGGCATAGCCAACGCCGATCGCGGCCAACTCCTGGGCCAAGCGGCGGGTGACGGCGGGTTCTGTGGTTCCGGCATCAATGATGATCTGGCTTTTGCGCAAGTGCGGGCGGAGCTTGGCGATGGTCTCTTCCACAACTTTGGATGTTGATACACACAGGAAAATGACCTCGGCCCGGGCCATCTCCTTCAAGTCTTTCACCTCTGTTGCGCCGCGCCCCACAAGATCATCAATGGGTTTCCGGTTGCTGTGGGCAATGACGCGCAGGCCATGCCCGTGTTTGAGGAGATTGGCGGCAATCCCGTGCCCCATCAACCCTGCGCCAATAAGTCCAATCTGCATGCTTGCCTCCTGCCTCCCCCGTGCTAGTTTCCGCCGCCTACAAACAGGAGCTAGCACATTATGACGCTGCACAAGAATTTCATCAATGGGGAATGGGTTGAGGGCAAATCGACACGGGCCAATATCAATCCCTCTGATGTCTCCGATATCGTCGGTGAATATACCCAGGCTGACAAGGCCCAAACCGAGGAAGCCATCGCCGCCGCCAAAGCCGCGAGCGGGGCATGGGCTGCCACTACACCACAACAGCGCGCTGACATTCTGGAGACCATCGGCACGGAACTCCTCGCCCGCAAGGACGAGATCGGCAGATTGCTGGCGCGCGAGGAAGGAAAGCCGCTGGCCAACGGCATTGCCGAGACCACCCGCGCCGCCCAGATTTTCAAGTTCTTCGCGCAAGAAACCTTGCGCACTGAAGGGATTGCGCTTTCATCAGTGCGCCCCGGTGTTGATGTTCTCATTACCCGCGAGCCCTTGGGGGTTGTCGGCCTCATTTGCCCGTGGAATTTCCCCATTGCCATCCCCGCCTGGAAAATGGCCCCGGCACTGGCGTTTGGAAATACGGTGGTGTTCAAGCCCGCCGATTTGGTGCCGGGTACGGCCTGGGCACTGGTTGAAATCATTTCGCGTTCCGGCCTGCCCAAGGGTGTTCTGAACCTGGTCATGGGGCGTGGCTCAGTTGTGGGCCAGACCATGCTTGACTCAAAAGACGTGAATGCCGTCTCCTTTACCGGCTCAACCGAAACCGGGGCCAAGGTGGCTCAGGCTTGTGTGGCGCGCGGGGCCAAGTTCCAACTTGAAATGGGCGGCAAGAATCCGCTGGTGGTTCTGGACGACGCCAATCTCGATGCCGCCGTTGCTGCCGCCATTGACGGCGCGTTTTACCAGACCGGCCAGCGCTGCACCGCGTCTTCCCGCCTCATCGTGCAGGCAAAAGTGCATGATGCTTTTGTGGACAAGACGATCTCCGCGATGAAAACCTTGAAGGTTGATCACGCGCTGAAGGACGGCACGCATATCGGCCCCGTGGTTGACGAGGCCCAGATGGCGCAGGATGAGAAATATATCCAGATTGCCCGCGATGAGGGAGGCCAGATCGCCTGGGGCGGCGAACGCCTCAACCGCGACACCAAGGGACACTATCTCTCGCCCGCCCTTGTCGTGGGCACCAACAACGCCATGCGCATCAACCGTGAAGAAGTCTTTGGCCCCGTGGCCTCAGTGATCAGGGTAGACTCCTATGAGGAAGCGCTGAGTGTCGCCAATGACACGCCTTTCGGTCTGTCGTCGGGTATCTTCACGACCTCGCTGAAACACGCTACCGATTTCCGCAAGAAATCCGCCGCGGGCATGGTGATGATCAATCTGGCGACAGCGGGCGTTGATTACCACGTCCCCTTCGGCGGACGAAAAGGCTCAAGTTACGGCGCGAGGGAACAAGGGAGGTTTGCGGCGGATTTTTATACGTCATTAAAGACGGCATACACGCTGGCTTAACCCCACAAGCTCCGTCATCCCGGCGAAAGCCGGGACCCATGCCAAACGCACGACGCGCTCCCAACCTATGTAGCACGGATAGATGGGTCCCGGCATTCGCCGGGATGACGGATTTAGAGAGTTTAGATTTGGACCACACCGTCTTCTTCGCGGTGCTCGCTGCCGCCGTCATGCATGCGAGTTGGAATGTGCTGGTCAAGCTCCGGCTGGATGGCTTTCTGTCGCTGTTCCTGATTCAGGGCATCATGGGGCTGATGGGTATTGCCATGCTGGCAGTGTTCGCCTGGCCATACGCGGCCAGCCTTCCTTACGCGGCTGTCTCAGGGCTGCTGCATCTGGGTTACAACGTCTTTCTCACCCGCAGCTACCGCACCGGCGATCTGGGCCAGGTTTACCCCATCGCGCGCGGCGCTGCGCCACTGCTGACGTTGCCGATCGCCTGGCTTGCGGCGGGTGAGCATATTGGAGTGATGGGTGCCGCCGGAGTTGGCATACTTGTTGCGGGAATATGGCTGATCAGCCTGGTGGGCCGCAAAGGCGTGAAACTTGACGGCGTCACACTCAGCTTCGCGCTCGGAACATCGGTGTTCATCGCGGCCTATACCGTGGTGGACGGACTTGGCGGACGGGTCTCGGGCGCGCCATCAGGCTATACCGCAGTGGTTTTCATTCTTGATGCCATCTGTCTCACGGTCTATGCCGTCATCACACGCGGCAGCAGCGTGTTCGCCACCATAGCGCCTTACTGGAAAAGCGGTCTTGGCGGCGCCGTGCTCTCAGCGGGCGCTTACTGGATCGTGATCTGGGCCATGTCGACCACGCCGATTGCCGCTGTTGCAGCGCTGCGTGAAACCAGTATCCTGTTTGTGATGCTGATGTCGGCGCGGGTGCTCAAGGAAACCATGACCGTGCCCCGCCTCAGCGGTGGCGCATGTATTGTTGTCGGCGCAATGCTCTTGCGGCTGACGTGAACCGGAGGACTTGATATGGACTATGTGAAATTCGGCAACAGCGGCCTTGATGTCTCGCGCCTCTGCCTCGGCTGCATGAGCTATGGCGAGCCTGGGCGCGGCACCCATGCATGGACCCTGGGCGAAGAAGCGGCGCGGCCCTTTATCAAGCGCGCCCTTGAAGCTGGCATCAATTTCTTCGACACCGCCAATGTTTATTCCGACGGCACCAGCGAGGAAATCCTCGGAAGGGCCCTCAAGGACTATACGCGCCGCGACGACGTTGTGATCGCCACCAAGGTGCAAGGCCGGATGCGGCCTGGTCCCAATGGCGCAGGGCTTTCGCGCCGCGCCATCATGGCCGAGATTGACAACAGCCTGCGCCGCCTCGGGGTTGATCACGTCGATCTTTATCATATCCACCGCTGGGATCCTGAAACACCGATCGCCGAAACCATGGCGGCGCTGCATGACGTGGTGAAGGCGGGGAAGGCGCGTTACATCGGGGCCTCATCCATGTTCGCCTGGCAGTTTTCCAAAGCGCTGCATGTGGCCGAGAAAAATGGCGGCACGCGCTTTGTCAGCATGCAGAATCTCGTGAACCTGATTTACCGCGAGGAAGAGCGCGAAATGCTTCCCCTTTGCGCAGCCGAAGGGATTGCCGTCATGCCGTGGAGTCCCGTGGCGCGCGGAAAGCTGGCGCGAAAGCCCGATGTCACAACCAGCCGCTCCAGCAGCGATGCCTATGTGCAAACGCTGTTTGCCAAGTCGGAGGAGGCTGACCGCGCCGTGATAAAGGCCGTTGAAACCATTGCCGCCAAACGCGGCCTGCCGATGGCGCAAGTAGCGCTGGCCTGGGTTCTGGCCAAGCCCGGCATCACCTCACCGATCATCGGCGCTACCAAGCCGGGGCATCTTGAAGATGCGGTTGCGGCGCTCGCATTGAAGCTCACATCCGAGGAAATGGCGGCGCTTGAAGCGCCCTACAGCCCCCACGCCGTGGTTGGCTTTTCCTGATCAGGCGCTGCCAATGAGGATACCGGCGAGGAATACCAGAAAGCCGCCAACGGCGATTTGGAACGCCGCTTTCAGAAATGGGGTATCCATATATTTGTAGCGGATCCACGAGATCGCCCACAGCTCGATGAACACCACAAGGGCGGCAACGCCGGTGGCAATGTTGAAATCAGGGATCAGATAGGGGAGCGTGTGGCCAATGCCGCCCACGGCTGTCATGATCCCGGCGGCGGAACCGCGAATGAGCGGATGGCCGCGGCCGGTGAGCTTGCCGTCATCGGAGAGGCCCTCGGCCAGCCCCATGGAAATACCCGCACCCACCGAAGCGGCAGTGCCCACCAGAAAAGTCTCCCAGGTGCTGCCCGTGGCAAAGGCTGCGGCAAAGAGCGGGGCCAGCGTTGACACCGATCCATCCATCAGTCCCACCAGGCCCGGCTGGATAACCTGCAACAGGAACAAGCGCCGCCTGGCCTCGCTCTCCTCGATCTTGGCGTCCGCCGTCACATGCTTGAGGCCAAGCTTCGTGGCCAGCGACTCATGGCCCTTCTCTGCCTCGGCGAGAATGAGGAGGAGCTCTTTCACCTGCGGATCAGCGCTGCGCTCCGCCGCCTGCTTGTAAAACCGGTAATTCTCCAGCTCGATCATCTCGGCGCGCTGGCGCATTTCCTCAATGTTCATTTTGCCGATGGTCCAGGCCGGCTTGTGCTTGACAAACCCAATGACATCGGAGCGCCGGATGAGGGGAATGAAATCGCCAAACTTCTTGCGGTAAAGCTCCGACAGCCAGCGCCGGTGCTCATGCTCCTCCTCCGCCATCTCAATGAAGACTTTCGCCGACGCCGGATAAGTATCCATCAGCGCATGGGCAAAGCCGGAATAAGACCGCGCATCATCATCCTCACTGGAAATGGCGAGGGCGATGATTTCCTGTTCGGTGAGATCGGAGAAACTTTTCATGGCTAAACTTAAAATAATTTAAGATTATCGTCCAGATAGATGCAACCATTACCGATTTGTTAGCTTACAATCTATATCTCGACATCTTACGTAAAAATAGAATATGCAGATCAGTATGCTTTCGATCACCAATTCAATTAACGAAGCATGAGGGGTTCTCCTTGACGGCCACCACCCCGGAAATCGACATCGGCCAAGTCCGGCAGGAACTTTCCGTTGTGCTGGCTTCGGAGAGCTTTCGCAATTCGGCTCAGCTCAGCGCATTCTTGACCTATGTGGTCGAGCGCGCCCTGGTCGGCGTCGGGTCGCGGATCATGCCTATGCCATTGCAACGGAGGCTTTGGGGCGTCCGGCATCGTTTGATCCCCATTCGGATTCAACCGTAAGGGTCATCGCCAATCGCCTGCGCTCAGCACTGCAGCGCTTTTACGAAAAATCAGGTAGATTGCAGAGTATCGTCATTGAACTGCTGCCGGGCTCCTATACCCCGCAATTCCGCCATCTGATGATTGCGGGTGTGCGTACTCATTCGTCTGTGGATGGCAATCTGCGCGATGGACCCGCGCAAAACATACAATCCATCATTGCCGCTGGCGCCGCCAGAAAAAATGCCCACCGGCTTCTTATTCTCGAAGACGATGCTGACATCCGCAGGCTTGTTCACAGTGTTGCGGAGAGTTCGGGCTTTGCGGTGGTCGCCACAGCTCAAGCCAACGAGTTCTGGGCCGCCTATAAAGTGTTTCAACCCACTTATATCATTCTGGATTTGATGTTGAACGACACGGACGGGCTGGAAATCATGCAGGAGCTGGGAAGGTTGTCGGCGACATGCCAGATCACCTTGCTCAGCGGCGTTGATCCGCGATTGCTTCGGGCCTCTGAGAACATTGGGCGCGGGCACGGGCTCAACATCGTGGCCTCGATCAGCAAGCCATTCGACATCGGCACCCTCTCGGATTTGCTCAACAAACGGCGCCAGATGGCAAACAGCGAGACTGCCGACGAAATTCTCAGCGGCCCTGATATGGCGCAACTGGTTTTGTATTTTCAGCCACAAATTTCCTGGTCAGTGGACGGCAAGAGCGCGGTCAGTGGGCTGGAGGCGCTGGTGCGATGGATTCACCCGGTCAAGGGCACCATATTACCGGACAATTTTGTGCCCCTCACTGAAAAGAACGGACTTATTGTCGCGATGACAGAACGGGTGCTTGATCTGGTCGTCGAGCAAATGGTCAGATTGAATTCCGATCATCCCCACATGACAATTGCCATGAACCTGTCCGCAGCCCTGCTTGATGACTATCTCTTGCCCGACAAGCTCGCGGCAAAGCTGGACGACGCTGGCTTGGCCCACAGCCGACTGACCCTTGAAATCACGGAAACTGTCGCCGCGCATGAACTGTCAGGGCCCATTGACGCCATTACGCGCCTGCGCCTCAAGGGCTTCACGCTTTCAATCGATGATTTTGGCACCGGGCATTCCTCCCTGATGCGGTTGCTGCGCATGCCGTTCAACGAACTAAAGATTGACAAGTCATTTGTCGAAGAGAGTCTCGCCAATGAAGATGCAAGGTTGATCGTGCGCACGGTGATTGACTTGGCCCGAAACCTCGGACTTCGTGCCTGCGCCGAAGGCGTCGAGACGGAGGAGTGCCTGCAACTCCTGCGCGGTCTTGGCTGCAACTACGCCCAGGGGCATCTGTTCTCAAAGCCTGTTCCCGCAGCGGAACTGGCGCATGTCTTGAAACGTCTCAGCCGTCGACAATGGTAAGGAATATCATGGCAAAGATCGCGCGAAAACCCACGAGTTCGCCGCATTCAGTTTCGGAGAAAACCAGGCTCAACAAGGTCAAAGCCTACCAGGATTCGATCTTCAAAAACACCGAGACATTCACCGACCTGTGCCGCATGGCGCGCGACACACTCAAATCCGACACGGCGGCGATTGCCTTGCTTGATGGAGAATCATCCAGACTTGTGGCCTTCCACGGCGCTTACAGCCCGGAACTGCCGCGCGCGCAATCGCTGTCGCGCGAAGTCGTTGAACTGGGCCGCACCATCATTGTGCCTGATGTGAGCCTGTTGCCAAACAAGGTTCTGGGCCAGGCCATGCGGGAAAACGGCATTCGCGCCTATGTCGCTGCTCCGCTCACCGTCTCGCGTGGCCTGCATATCGGTTCGTTTTTTGTGAGTTATGCAAGCCCCAAGGAATTCAGCGACAGCGAAACAAAGATGGTCGAGCGCCTGGCTGATTTTGCGGTTTCGATGCGCTCCCTTGACCAGTTCCGCCTGCGCGACATCGCCGTGCTGGCGCAGATGAAAGACATGCTGATCAAGATTGTGCAGCAGAAGTTGCATTTGCAGCGTGATGAAAAGCTTCTGTCCCATGTCTCGAAGCTGGCGGGCATCGGCGGATGGGAACTTGATGTGGCGACCATGAAAACGACCTGGTCAAAGCAGGTCTACGCAATCCATGAAGTCGAGGATCAACCGAGTTTTGACTTGAGCACGGCCATCAATTTTTATCCGGGAGAAGCTGCCAAAACCGTGTCGCGGCTGGTCGGAGAAGCCATTTCCACCGGCAAGCCCTTTGAGTTTGAGTTGCCCCTGATCACCGCGAAAGGAGCAAACCGCCTGGTCCGGTCAATGGGCGAGGCTGAAGTGGTCAATGGCAAGGTCGTGCGCCTGTTCGGCACATTCCAGGACGTGACTGATCAACGCGCTGCCGAGAAGCTCATGATTCAAATGCAGAAGATGGATGCGATCGGCCAGGTGACAGGCGGCATTGTCCATGATTTCAACAATCTGCTGGCGGTGATCACCGGCAATCTGCAACTTTCCCTGAAGAACACCTCGCTGGCTCCGCAGGAGCGCGAGCATATCGTCACAGCGCTGGCTGCCGCAAGTCGGGGCGTCGCCACTACCAAGCAATTGATGACATTTGCCAGGAT
>JANOTU010000565.1:0-2156 GCA_031416515.1 Hyphomicrobiales bacterium | reverse complement strand
GGAAACCACCAACTGGAGAGCCGTATGCGGGAAAACCGCCCGTACGGTTCGGAGGGCGGGGAGGGCGAAAGCCCTTCCCGACCCCTATCGCCACCTTCTCCCGCAAGGGGAGAAGGAAGAGAATCACGGGGTACGCCACAGCGTTGTCGCCTCATATCCTGACAGCGGGTGCGTCTCCGGCTGACCAAGGTAATTCCAGCGCGCCACCCATTGGCCGCCGGCATCGTAGAAGGGGACAGTGTAGAAGCCTGAAACCAGCAGGCGGTCCTCGGCGCGAACCGCCGCCACGAAATCCTCGCGCGTCGTGGCTGTCAGCATGGCGGCGATGGCGCGGTCCACGGCTTCATCGGCGATGCCAGGATAATTGCGCGTGCCCTCGGTGGTTTTGCCAATGGAGCCAAAATAGAATTTCTGCTCGTTGCCGGGGGAGAGCGAATTGAACCAGGCGACGGGGATCATGTCATAGTCATAGGTGTTGAGGATCGAGGCAAACTGCGCCGAATCGACCACGCGCACCGCTGCCTTGACGCCGATCTGGTCGAGGGTGCGCTGATAATGCAGCGCTATTTTTTCCTGATCCTTGTCCTGGACGGAAATGGTGAAGGCCAGAGACTCGCCCGCGGCATTGGCGAGGCCCCCGTCCTTGATGGTCCAGCCCGCTTCCGCCAGAAGCCCCACGGCCTGGCGCAGCATTTTGCGGTCGCGCCCAGAGCCATCGCTGACGGGGAGCTGATAGGCGCCGTCCATCATGTCAGCGCGAATCCTGGCAGCGCCGAGGATGGCCTTCTCGCGCGCATCCGCAGGCTTGCCTTGCGAGGAAAGTTCCGAGCCTGAATAGAAGCCAAATGTGCGCTTGTAGACGCCGGAGAAGAGATTGGCATTGGCCCATTCAAAATCAAATGCCATGACCAGGGCCTCGCGCACGCGCGCATCCTCGAAAATCTTGCGGCGGGTGTTGAAGGCAAATCCCGCAGCGGGAGCAGGCAGGCGCTGTTCGACTTTTTGAAGGGTGATCTTGCCCGCTTTCACCGCCGGAAAATCATAGCCGGTGGACCAGCGGCCAGGATCGGTTTCCACGCGCACATCGGCCTGGCCGGACTTGAAGGCCTCGAACACGGCGTTGGTGTCGCGGTAATAATCCATTTTTACGGTGTCGAAATTCCACAGGCCCCTGGCGATGCTCAAGTCCTTGCCCCAATAATCCCGGTTCCGCGCGTAGGTGATCGACTCGCCTGCCTTCACATCGGCAATGCGGTAGGGGCCGGAGCCGAGAATGGGATCAAGTGTTGTCTGCTCAAAGGCCTTGCCCTCCCAGACATGCTTTGGGATGATCGGCATGAGGCCAAGGATCAGCGGTAATTCGCGGTCGCCCACTTCCTGATGGAAAATCACCGTTTGGTCATCGGGCGTTTCAACCTTGGTGAGTTTGGAATAGTAGTTTTTGTAATTGGGCCGGCCCTTGTCGCGCAGGGTTTCCATGGAGAACACCACATCAGCGGCAGTCACCGGCTTGCCATCGGAGAACTTCGCCTCCGGCCTGATCTTGAAGGTGAAGGTCTGGCGGTCATCGGCAACGTCGATGCTCTCTGCCAGCAGGCCATAAAGCGAAAACGGCTCTCCCCAGTTGCGGCCCATGAGACTCTCAAACACATAGAGGCGAACACCGCTCGCCGCCGTGCCCTTGACGATGAAGGGATTGACGCTGTCAAAGCTGCCCGTGAGGGCCTGACGCAATTGCCCGCCTTGGGGGGCTTCCGGGTTGGCATAGGGCAGGCTCTTGAAATCAGGCGGAAGCGCCGGCTCGCCTTGCATGGCGATGCCGTGCTGGGCGGCGACGGCTGAGCTGATACTGAGTGAGGCGAGTAAAAGTCCGGCGAGAAATCTCATGTCCATTGTTCCCTGGTGGTTTGGCGGAATTCTTCAAAACGCCCCTGGGCGATTGATTCGCGGATGCCCTGCATCAGGAACTGGTAGTAAGCGATATTGGCCCAGGACAGCAACATCATGCCAAGGAGTTCGCCCGAGCGCATGAGGTGATGCAAGTAAGCTCTGGAATATTGCGAATGCGCCGGGCAGGGGCTTTCAGGATCAAGCGGGCGGGGATCATCGGCGTGCTTGGCGTTGCGCAGGTTGATCTTGCCAAAGCGGGTGAAGGC
>JANOTU010000564.1:0-2476 GCA_031416515.1 Hyphomicrobiales bacterium | reverse complement strand
GGTTTCCCGCGAGAACCAGTTCAACGTGCTGAAAGGTCTCGGCGGCACACCGACAAGGAAGTCGGTTCTGGCCATGGACGAGGTGAAGAAGAACATGGTGCGCCCCAGCACCATGCCCAACGCCCTCACCTTTGATGCCGTCTACAATTACGGCATCAACAACCCGCATTTCGTGCTCGGGCCGAAAATCCCGAACGGCAACGAGTATCACTCGATCCTCGCGGCTGAAACGCAGAAATGCGTCGCCGGCCAACAGACTCCGGAGGAAACCTGCAAGTCGCTGCAAACGCAGCTTGATGAAATGAACGGGGCTTAAACTACATGACGGTCCCCGGCGAATACACCGGGGACCGGCCCTTCGAGGCTCGCGCAAGGGCGCTCGCACCTCAAGGTGAGGTTTCCCCTCATCCTGAGGTGCGAGCAAAGCGAGCCTCGAAGGACCGGTGCCGCAAGACAAAAACAACAGAATTTTTCTCAAAGATCATGCAACCATGAACCAACCAGCCTCAACACTCCCCGATACCGGGCTTTTCCGGGTGCGGCAGATTCTTGACAATGTTGAAGCCCGCCCGGTGGCGCGCGTGACCACGCAGCTTGGCGCCCTCAACGCCCACGGCTCCAAGCGCTATTATTTCTGGCTCATGGCGCCGGCCCTGATCCTGCTCGCTTTCATTTCGATCTATCCGTTTTTCTGGATGATCTTCATGAGCCTGCACAAGGTGGAAATCGGCCAGCCCAACATCTGGAACAATTTCGAGAACTTCACCAAGCTCTATTCCGACACGCGCTTTCTCAAGGGTTGGATGCTGCTGTTCTATTACAGCGCGCTCTGCCTGTTCATCCAGATCACCATCGGGGTGTTCCTGGCTATCGTGCTCAACGGCATCCGCTATGAAAAATTCCTGGTCACGGCCTTCCTCATGCCGATGATGATGGCGCCCACGGTTGCGGGCCTCGTGTGGTATTTCCTCTATAACGGCACCTTCGGCTGGTATCACTGGCTGCTGCAGAGCACCGGCATACTGGGCGCCAAATCCATTCTCGCCAGCCCCGACACCGCCATGTTCGCCATCGTCATTGTTGACGTCTGGCAGTGGACGCCGCTGATCACGCTGATCGCACTCGCCGGCCTCAAGCGCGTGCCGCAGGACCAGCTTGAGGCCAATATGGTGGACGGCGCCTCACCCTTGCGCAATTTTCTCTCCGTGACGCTGCCCAACCTCTACCCCGTGCTGCTCATCGCCATCATGCTGCGCTTCATGGACAATTTCCGCTTCATCGATTCAGCCCTGGTGCTCACCGGCGGCGGCCCCGGCAACGCCACGAAAATCCTGCCCATCTATCTCTATGAAGTCTCGTTCAAGTTTTTTAATCTCGGGCGCGCCGCGGCCATCGCTCTCACCTTGCTGGTGGTCACCATCATCCTCGGAAAAATCCTGGTCAAGGTTTTCGAGCGCCAACAGCCGAAGAAAGTTTAAAACATGGCCTCGCGCGACGTCGTCAGCTACGAAACCCCCGGCACCATCGCCTTCAAATGGTTCTCGGTCATTTTTGTGATCATCTACCTGCTCTGGACCATCCTGCCAATTTTCGTGATGTTCGTCTCGTCGTTCAAGGATCTGCTGGAGGCCTTCAAGATTCCGGCGGTGGGCGACTGGCTGGGCCTGGCGGTATTTTTCGAGTTCACCCCCACGTTCAAGCATTATCATGATTTGTTCGTCAATCTGGGCTTCACCACTTACGTGCTCAACAGCCTGATCGCCGCTGGCGGCTCGGCGGTCATATCGGTGGTCTTTGGCTCGATGTGCGCCTATTCATTGTCGCGCATCGAATTCAAAGGCAAAGGCGATCTTTTCTTCTGGATCATCTCCACGCGCATGGCGCCGGTGGTTGCAGTTCTCGTGCCGCTCTATTCGATTTTCCGCGAGCTCAACCTGGTGGGCACGCTGCCTGGCCTCATCCTGGCCTACACCACTTTCAACCTGCCCTTCGCCATCTGGATCCTGAAAGGCTTCTTCGACAATGTGCCCTATGCCATTGAAGAAGCGCAGATGGTGGATGGGGCCTCGCGCTTCAAGGCGTTCCTGTCAATCCTGCCGCTGGTGGCGCCCGGCATCGGCGCCTTCATCGTGCTGTGCATCCTGTTTGCCTGGAATGATTTTCTCTTCGCCACCATCATTGGCTCCGGTGGCGCCAAGACGCTGCCCGCCGCCACCCGCGAACTGGTGCAGCCGCAAAACATCCAATGGGGCTCGATCATGGCCGCAGGCGTCGTCACCACGCTTCCCATGATGCTCTTGGGCCTCGTCATCCGCAAATATCTGGTCACCGGCCTCACCATGGGCGCGGTCAAGGAATGAGCGGGTTGGCCATGTTCTCGAACACCGATTTGTGCGGGTAAAGCGCGTAGTTCTCGAACACCATGGCGACATCGCGGTCTTTCGGCGCCAGATCATTGATGCGCTGGCCGTCAAAC
>JANOTU010000563.1:0-4018 GCA_031416515.1 Hyphomicrobiales bacterium | reverse complement strand
GCCAAGGATTTTGCCTTGACCAAGCAGCAGATCTTCATGGCGCTGGCCAAGGAAGTGCCGGACGCCAACGGCAAGCTCGTCGCCAATCCCTACAAGATGTGGAGTGAGATCGACCCCTCTCTTCCCGCCGTCAAGATCGAAGTGCTGGGCCCGCCGCCAACCTCGGGCACCCGCGACAGCTTCATGGAACTGGTGATGGAAAAGGGCGCGGAAACATTTGAGCCCCTTGCCGCCCTGAAGAAGGCGGATGCGAAGGCTTTCGAAGCTGTGTGGAAATCAATGCGCGAGGATGGCGCATTTGTGGAAGCAGGCGAGAATGATAATCTCATTGTCCAGAAGCTGCAGGCCAATGCCGATGCCGTGGGTATTTTCGGCTATTCGTTCCTTGAGCAGAACGAAGCCAGCGTCAAGGGCTTGAGCGTCGACGGGGTTGCCGCAACCTATGAGACCATTGCTGACGGCAGCTACAAGGTGGCGCGTCCGCTGTTTGTCTACGCCAAAAAGCAGCACATTGGCACCATCCCTGGCGTTCAGGAATTCATCGCTGAGTATGTGTCTGACAAGGCGCTTGGCGAAGATGGCTATCTCTCGGCCAAGGGTCTGGTGACATTGCCAGGCGACCAGGCTGAAAAAACCCGCTCGGCTGCGACGGCGCTTGAAGTACTGAAGGCCGATGGCCTGAAGTAAAACGGCCGGATGGAGGGGAACCCGCGGATGTACCGGGCCCCTCTGTCCAAGTTTCTTTCATCGTTTGATACGGGAATTATTCAGGCCATGACGGTGTGGACTTTGCTGGTTGTGGCGCTGCTGTCGGGGGCAGCTTTTGTGGCTGGCATATCGCGGGCAAAGGCGGTGCGCGTGACTGGCGGTGCCATGCTCCACTCCCTGCCCGCCTATCACGGCCTTTATCTGGCCGCCGGAGCGCTGTGTTGCGCCATTCTGGCTGCGGCCATTGCGGCGATTGCCCTGGGGTTCCAGTCAATCTTGATGCCCATTGCCGCAGCCATCGCCGGCACGGCCTGTATCGCCGCGCTCTATCCCCGCATCGCCACGAATTTTCGCGCCCGCAATATCTTTGAGCGCTTTGTGATGGTGATCCTGGTCGCCAGTTCGGGGATCGCCATCCTCACCACCATAGGCATTGTGTTTTCAGTCTTGTTTGAAGCGCTGGTTTTTTTCGGCCAGGTATCACCTTTTGAATTCCTGTTCGGCACCCAGTGGTCGCCGACATCCACACCCGGATCGTTCGGGGTTGTCCCGTTGCTGGCGGGCACATTGCTGATCACCGCCATTGCCATCGCGGTGGCGGGTCCGCTGGGCCTGCTTTCGGCCATCTACATGGCGGAATATGCTTCGCCTGGCATGCGCAATGTCCTGAAGCCGCTCCTGGAGATGCTGGCGGGCGTTCCAACTGTGGTGCTGGGTTTTTTTGCAGCGCTTACAGTCGCTCCCCTGATCCGCGTCATGGGCCAGTCGGTTGGCCTGTCGGTATCATCGGAATCTGCGCTCGCCGCCGGCCTGGTCATGGGCATGATGATTGTGCCGCTGATTTCTTCGCTCTCGGACGACATCATCAACGCTGTGCCGCAAACCCTGCGCGATGCTTCCTACGCCATCGGCGCCACCAAGTCTGAAACCATCAAGCGCGTCGTATTGCCAGCGGCTTTGCCCGGCATCGTATCAGCCTTCATGCTGGCGATTTCCCGCGCCATTGGTGAGACCATGATTGTGGTGATGGCGGCGGGCCTTGCCGCCAATCTCACCCTCAATCCCCTGGAGGCTGTGACCACCATCACTGTGCAGATCGCCACGCTGCTGGTGGGCGACCAGGAATTTGATTCGGCCAAGACGCTCTCGGCCTTCGCCCTCGGCATGGTCCTGTTCTTTTTCACATTGGCTCTCAATTACATAGCGCTTCGCATCGTGCAGAAATATCAGGAAGCCTATGACTGATCCCAGGCAGATCGCCCGGCGCTACGCCGCAGAGCGGCGCTTCAAGGCCTATGGCGCCGCGGCATTGGCTGTCACGGCCCTGTTTCTGGCTTTTCTGGCGGTTGATATTGTCGGCAAGGGCTGGCCCGCTTTTTTTGAGCATCACACCACACTCACCGTGAGCATAGACGCCGACAAGGTTGACGCCGCAGCGCCGCTCAAGGGCGACTACGACGCCATCGTAAAAAAAGCTTTCCGCGCCCGGTTTCCAGCCGTCACCTCGCGCGGTCAAGCCAAGAAACTCACAGGGCTTTTGTCAGTCGGCGCTGCTGATGATCTCCGTCGCCTGGTTGCCGCTGATACATCCCTGATCGGCACGCGGATTGACGCGCCGATCTTGCTGTCTGCGGATGCTGATCTCTATTTCAAGGGCGCTGGCTCGCAGGCAAGCGCAAAGACGGGCGCCGGCGCAATTCGCATAACGGCGGCGGGCGAGGGTTTTGCGCTGAGCGGCGATGTCGCAGGCATTGCGCCGGGCGAGATTGTCCGTTTGAACAAGGGCGCGCTCCGCGTGGTGAGTGTCGCAGCGGGCGTGATCATGGCGGAAGCCCTTCTGCCGCCCGAAAATCTGAACGAGGCCAGCGCTGGCAGTTATGATATTCTGACCTTTCGGACACCCGAGGCGGAAAGACGCCTCTCTGACCAGGAATCCATGTGGCTGGAGAGCTTGAAGGACAGCGGGCTGGTGGAGCGTGGCTTCAACTGGCGGTTCTTCACATCGGGCGATTCACGCGAGCCTGAATTGGCGGGCCTGCTGGCAGCCCTGGTGGGATCGCTCTATACGGTGTTCATCACCCTCATCATCAGTCTGCCGCTGGGTGTTGCCGCCGCCACTTATCTTGAGGAATTCGCGCCCAGGAACCGCTGGACCCAGCTGATCGAAGTCAACATCAACAACCTTGCCGCCGTGCCCTCGATTATCTTCGGGCTCCTGGGTCTTGCGGTGTTTCTCAACTTCTTTGAATTGCCGCGCTCGGCGGCCCTTGTGGGCGGCCTTGTGCTGGCGCTCCTGGTGCTCCCCACCATCATCATCGCCTCGCGCGCCGCCTTCAGGGCGGTGCCGCCCTCGATCCGCGAGGCGGCGCTCGGTGTGGGCGCATCGCATCAGCAGGCGGTGTTTCATCATGTGCTGCCGCTGGCAATCCCCGGCATTCTGACGGGCACCATCCTCGGCGTATCGCGCGCCCTTGGCGAAACAGCGCCCCTTCTGATGATTGGCATGGTGGCCTTCATTGTCGATGTGCCGGGTGGCGTGACCGAGGCTGCCACGGCGCTGCCAGTGCAGATCTTTCTGTGGTCAGATTTACCAGAGCTTGGCTTTCAGTCCAAAACAGCTGCCGCCATAATGGTTTTGATGGTGGTGCTGTTCTGCCTCAACGCCGTCGCCATTTATCTTCGCAAACGTTTTGAGCGCCGCTGGTAGGGCAGAAGCATGAGCATGATGACAACCATAACGCCGGCCACTCCCCGCATCATCGCCGAGCGGCCCATCAAGATCGTAGCCAGGGACGTGAACGTCTATTACGGCGAGAAGCAGGCCATCAATTCGCTGTCGATCAATATCCCGGACCGGGCGGTATCGTCCTTCATTGGTCCGTCGGGCTGCGGCAAGTCAACATTCCTGCGCGCCATCAACCGCATGAACGATACCATTCCCACAGCCCGCATGACCGGGGACATCCTCATCGACGGCCAGGATATTCATGATCCTGGTCTCGATGTGGTGCAGCTTCGCGCCCGTGTTGGCATGGTGTTTCAAAAACCCAATCCGTTTCCGAAATCAATTTTTGAGAATGTGGCCTACGGGCCCCGTATTCACGGCCTTGCCCGGAACAAGACCGAGCTTGAGGAGATCGTGGTGGCCAGCCTCAAAAAGGCCAGCCTCTTTGCGGAGGTGAAGGACCGTCTGCACGAGCCGGGCACTGGCTTGTCGGGCGGTCAGCAGCAGCGCCTGTGCATTGCGCGCGCCATCGCGGTTAACCCGGAAGTCATTCTCATGGATGAGCCTTGTTCCGCCCTTGACCCC
>JANOTU010000562.1:0-6752 GCA_031416515.1 Hyphomicrobiales bacterium | reverse complement strand
CCTCCGCATCCGCAAAGAGGATTTCATGAAACTCCTCACCGAGTTCCCCGAGATGGCCATCGAAATCATGCGCGTCCTCGCCGACCGTCTCAACAAAACCAACACCGCCCTGACAGAAGCCAAAAGCCAGTTACGGCAACTGGGGAAGTAAACGTCCGTCATCCTCCCCCGCTTCGCGGTGGGAGAATGAAAATCTATAAATATGATACCGGTCCTCGCGCGCGCCTGAAGGCACGGGGAGCCTGGTTGTGTTGGTGATTGTCAGGGGGAGATCAGACAATATCAACGCGCCGTCGGCCAGCACGGGTGCCAGATTCGCTGAAACCACTTGGGCTATCCGCGCATTATGTTCGGCTGGATATGACCCCACATCAGAATGGGCCAGGATCACCCGTCCGCCAAATCGCGCCTTGGCTTCAGGCAGTGTATCAGCAATATCGCCAAGGATGAGTTGCGCTGGATCCGGCCTGCAATCGAGATAGGCGTCGACTTCGCGGTCAAACACGAAAATCTCTCGGCCCGGCAGATGCTTGCGGATATGATCAAAAGTCCGCCCATGCCCCAGCCCGAGTTCAAACACCACTCCGGGCTTGTCTGCAATCTGCGCAAAAGCCCAGGCCAGACACACTTGCTGCGCCTCAAGCCGGTAATACAGTTTTTCAAGACGCGACAGTTCACCGGTCATGTGCGATCAAATCTCCAGCTCTCATCCATTGGCCGCCAGTCGCCTGAAAAATTTGTTCTAGAAATTCCCACGCCCCCTCATCATGAACCAGATGATGGGTCAGGAGGCCGATAGGTTCAGCGCTGATTTTGATGCGATCAACAATCTCGGCGATCAATGCAGCGTGACTTCGCGAGCCCCGTGGCCCCCGCCAATCCATGATGTCAATGTGCGTGTTGACAATCGGCACACTGGCGCCGCGCGGCTTCACGCCAAATGCTGAAAGTGCGGTAAAACCCAAACTCGCCAGATGCGGCAGCAGCAGGTCGTCAATGCGGTTCCAGGGCGGCACCAGCATGGGCAGAAGCGTTTTGCCAAACAACTGCTCCATACGGGCGAGCGACTGGGCCAAATCCCGTTGGATTGTCGGGCTGTTCTTAAGTTCACACTTCTTTTCGCCGCCGAGCGCATGATTTTGGTGCGACCAGCCATGGATCACCGGTGTTGCGTGTGGCATCTCTTTCAAGCGCTGGCCCAAGGCCTCGTCTGCAAACGCAGGGATCACCGCCAGCGCCACCGGCACGTAAAACTTGGCTGTCAGATGCAGCAACCGGTCCAGCGCAACGCCAGGCTCCACCGCGTCATCATCGCGCAGCCAAAAGCGTATCGGCGCGTGTTGCGCCATCACCTCGCGCAGCAACCCCCAACTGGCGGACTCAGTCATGCAGCACTCCGGCAAGGCGCTGCGAGGCCAGCGTCAAGGACCGCTCCCCCAGCACAAACGCGCGCGCGGCCACCGCCATGCGGCTCTGCAAGCTTGCATCAATAAGCAGCCGCCTTATGGCATCGGCATAGGCCTGCACATCGCCAGCCGGCGTCAGAAAACCAGTTTCCCCACCACGCACCACCTCTGGCACACCGGCAATGTCCTGCGCCACAACCGGCAGGCCAGCGGCTTGCGCCTCAAGATAGGCCAGCCCATAAGCCTCGCCGCAGCCGGGCCAGACGTAAATTCCGCCCGCCCCGAGCGCATCCGGCACCTTGTCCGGGCTGATCTCGCCCAGCCACTTGACCGGCAAGCCAGAAAACAGCGCTGTCGCTTCGGCGCGCAAGGGGCCATTGCCAATCACTTCCAATGTCCAGGGCAGATCAACCAGCAAGGCCAGCGCTTTGCTCAAAAACTGATAGCTGTCAAACTTGTCGCCTTTGCGCATCATGGCGACACTCACCAGGCGGGTGGACTGAAATTGTGGAACAAGACTGGCGTAAGGTTCCGTATCAATGAAAGGCGGCAGCATCTCGGTCCTGGCGCCGGACGCGCCCGCCAGCAGCCCCTCGCGGTCGCGACCCGTGAAACAGATATTGACCTTGGCCATGCCAACCGCCTCAACCACGCGGCTCTGCCACACCCCCCAAATCCCAGCATCACGGCGTTTGGAATAGGAGGCTTCAGCGGTCACATAAGGAACATCGAAAGCTTGGCAAAGCCCTGGCCCCAAGAGGTCCGGCGCTTTATAGTAGGGGTGATAGCAAAACCACAGGTCAGGCCTGTCGCCGCCGCGCCAGCTTTCGGCAATGCGCGCCGTTTCCAGCGCGGCAGCGTTCTCGGTCTCCGCATCCGGCATATGGCTGCGCAGTTGCGACACCACATCCACGCGAAACCCTGCAAGGCGCAATGCCGTCATCAGCATCCGCGCCATCTGCCGGTCACCAGACGGCACGGCATGGTCGGGAGATTTCAAGGGCGCATGGAACGCAATCCGCATCAGGCCTTCACAATATTTGGCGCCATGAATCCTCTCTGCGCAAAGGCATTGCGCGTATCGACAATCAACCGCGCATGGGTCGCGATCAACCCATAGTCGAATGCGTCGTGATCAGCAGCCAGCAGCACCGCATGATAATTCTGCAACGCCCTCGCGTCGATCCCCACGGATTTTCGCCCGGTGTATTCGGCGTGTTCGCGTGTAGGGCCAATCTCCGGCACATGCGGATCGTGGTAATCCACCTCAGCGCCGCGCTTCTCCAGCAGCGACATCAGCTTGAACGAGGGACTCTCGCGCATGTCATCAACGTTCTTCTTGTACGCCATGCCGAGGATGAGAATGCGCGATCCTCCAACCCGCACGCCGACTTTTTCGTCCATGGCCTCGACAAGCTTCTGCACCACATAACGCGGCATCGAGACATTGATTTCGCCTGCAAGCTCAATGAAGCGCGTCGACAGCTCATGCTCGCGCGCCTTCCAGGTGAGATAGAAGGGATCAATGGGAATGCAGTGCCCGCCAAGACCCGGCCCCGGATAAAACGCCATGTAGCCGAAGGGCTTGGTCTTGGCGGCTTCGATCACCTCCCAGATATCAATGCCCATGGCGTCATAGGTGGTTTTGAGTTCATTCACCAAAGCGATGTTCACTGAACGGAATATATTCTCGGTGATCTTCACGGCCTCCGCCACATCAGGACTCGAGACCGGAACAATCCGCTTGAACACAGCGCCATAGAACGCCGCCATCAGCCGCTGCGCGTCGGGTCCATCGCCAGCGATGACTTTGGGAATATCGGCCGTAGTGAAAGTCTTGTTGCCAGGGTCTTCGCGCTCCGGCGAAAAGCCCACGAAAAAATCACGTGCATTGACCAGCCCGCCAGCTTCCAGCAGCGGCGTCATCACCTCGCGCGTGGTTCCGGGATAGGTTGTGGACTCAAGCACGACCAACTGCCCCCGCCTGAGATGCGCCGCAATCTCACCCACAGTGCCCCGCACCGCAGAGAGATCAGGCTCGCGCTGCTTGGTGAGCGGTGTTGGCACGCAGATGATGATCACATCGCACAGCGCCAACTCGGAAAACGCCGCGCTCGCGCGCAAGCGCCCCGAGCGCCGGTGCTCCTGCACCGTGGCGGAGAGAACAGTTCCAATATAGGAAAGACCCGCATTGATCTGTTCAACCTTGTGCGGATCAATATCAAACCCCACAACCTGAAAGCCTGCGTGCGCGGTGGCGCTGGCCAGCGGCAGGCCAACATATCCCAGCCCGATGATGCCGATGACAGCGCTCCGGCTCTCAAGTCTCGACAGGATTTCGCTGGCGTGAAGTATCATCATACCGCTTCATATAATATGGCGAGTGCCCTGTCGCTTGAAAAGTCGCGCAGGTCCTTCGAGGCTCGCCCAAGGGGGCGAGCACCTCAGGATGAGGATTGTTATCCATCCCTCTTCCTGAGGTGCGAGCGCCTTCGCGAGCCTCGAAGGACGCTTACCCCAATATTTTCGCCACTCTCTTCCGCAGCACTGGCAGCACCGCTTCTTCAAACCATGGATTTCTCTTGAGCCACATATTGTTCCGGGGGCTGGGATGGGGCAGCGGCAACTGGCTGGGCCAATACATTTGCCACTGCCTGACGGTGTCGGTCAGCGTCGCCTGACGCTCAGCGCCCAGATGCCAGTTCTGCGCATATTGGCCGATCACCAGCGTGAGTTGAAGATCCGGCAGAAACGCCAGCATTCGCCTCCGCCAGGTTGCCGCGCATTCCGGGCGCGGCGGCAAGTCGCCGGAGGGTCCGGTTCCGGGATAGCAATAGCCCATCGGCAGAATGGCGATGCGGAGCGGATCATAGAAAACATCGCGGCCTATTCCCATCCAGTCGCGCAAGCGGTCGCCGCTGGCATCATTGAAAGGAATGCCAGTCTCGTGGACCCTGGCGCCCGGCGCCTGTCCGGCCACCAGAATGCGCGCTTCGGGATCAATCTGAAAAACCGGTCGCGGGCCAAGCGGCAGATATGCGGCGCACAGGGTGCAGGCGCGGGCTTGCCTGATCGTGGCCTCGAATGTCATCGCCGCCCGAACAGGCTCTCGATGTCGGCGAGTTTCAATTCAATAAAAGTGGGCCGCCCATGGTTGCACTGGCCGGAGTTGGGCGTTGCTTCCATTTCGCGCAGCAAGGCATTCATTTCCTCAGGGCGAAGGGCGCGGCCCGAGCGCACCGAATGGTGGCACGCCATGGTGGCAAGGATGTGGTTGATGCGCTCCTCAATGGTGCTGGCGACGCCGTGCTCGGTGAGTTCATCGGCGATGTCACGAATGAGGCCCGCAATATCACCGCCGCCCAGGGCCGCAGGCACTTCGCGCACAATCACCGCGCCATCGCCAAAGCTTTCGACGACCAGCCCGGAGTCTGCCAGCAGTTGCGCAGCGCCCGCGATCCGCTCGACCTGTACCGGATCAAGATCGATCACCTCCGGCACCAGCAAGGGCTGGCTGGCCACCCCCTGCCCCGCCCGCTCGCGCTTCAGGCGCTCATAGACCAGGCGTTCATGCGCCGCATGCTGGTCAACCAGGATGATGCCCTGCGCTGTCTGCGTCACAATGTAATTTTCATGAAGCTGCGCCCGCGCCGCCCCCAGCGGATAATCCGTACCCGGAGCATCAGCGGCGCCCGGCGCAGACTGCGGCATGTTCATCTCGAAGGCAGCTTGGGTTTCCGCCATCCCCGGTGAAAAAACAGCTGGCCGGAAACTGCCCGCAGTCTGGCGCGAAAGCCCGCTATCGGGCATCTGCGCCCTGCCCGAGAGGGCGGCGCGAATGCCGTTCACGACGAGGCTTCGCACCAGCCCGCTATCGCGAAAGCGCACCTCGGCCTTGGCGGGATGGACATTGACATCAACCCGGTCAGGCGGACAGGTGACAAACAGCACAACAGCGGGAAAGCGGCTCCGCGCCATGAGATCAGCATAGGCCCCGCGAATGCCGCCGCTCAGCAGCTTGTCGCGCACTGGCCTGCCGTTGACAAACATGAACTGCATGCCCCCTTGCGCCCGCGACCAGGTGGGAAGTCCGGCAAAACCCCGCACCTCAACCCCCTCGCGCTCCGCGCCAAATCCCACCGCATTTTCCATGAACTCAAAGCCCATGACGCGGCGGATGCGCTCCATCTCGCTCTCCGCAGGCGGCGCATCCACAAGGCGGCGCTCTTCGGTGGCAAAGCTGAACCCCACCGCCGGATGCGCCAATGCCAACCTGCGCACCACATCAGCCGCCTCAGCCGTTTCGCTGCGCTCGGCCTTGAGGAATTTAAGCCGCGCCGGCGTGGCGTAGAAAAGATCGCGCACCTCCACTTCAGTGCCGCCGGAAAGTGCCGCAGGCCGCAGCGGCTGAAGCACGCCTCCTTCCACCATCAGCGCATGCGCCTCAGCCCCACCCCGGGCACGCGAGGCAATGGCCAGCCGCGCCACCGCGCCAATCGACGGCAAGGCCTCGCCACGAAACCCCAAACTGCGGATTTCCACCAGATCATCATCGGCAAGCTTCGAAGTGGCATGGCGCTCCACCGCCAGCGCGAGATCGCCTGCATCCATGCCAATCCCATCATCGCTCACCTTGATCAAGCTGCGCCCGCCGCCTCGAAACGCCACATCAATGCGGGAGGCCCCCGCATCAATGGCATTCTCCACCAGTTCCTTGACCACACTCGCAGGCCGCTCCACCACCTCGCCAGCGGCGATGCGGTTGATGGTGCCTTCGGAAAGCCTGCGGATTCGCATGGGCGGATCATAGGCGCGGGGCACCGGCGGCGCCAGCAGCCTGTCGGCGCCATCTGCGCCTTGTCTGCGGATACGCTTCTTTTCTATCCGCCATTCCCAAAAAAGTGGAAAACCACGGGGCTGGCGCAGCGAGACCCGGCACCACCCCTTCGCGGCGTGGCTACGGGATCGCTCCTCCGGGCGAGGCTTGGGGACGCTGAAAAGTTGACTTGAAAAACTTGCTCTCCCGCCTTTTCTGGGTGTGGCCCGTTTGAAGAAGATCTGGCACCGGCAAGCCAGGCCATGGATTTCCCGAGCATGGCCGGATATGGGATTTTGAGCGTACGCTGTCAAGGACTATGTTCTTAAAAAGTGGTATTTTTCATTTGGGGCAAACGCCAGGCAAAGCTCTGCCTACTGTGGTCCCATGTCTGGAGACCGGATGAAAAAGAAGGGTTGCGTGGGCGCTTGGCCTTTCGCAAAAAAACTGCCGGGAGCCACCCGGCTGGCTCGCTACTCAGCTGCCACCCACGTTACGGCCTCTTTTCGGTCTTCCGGGGGAACGTGCGG
>JANOTU010000561.1:0-2293 GCA_031416515.1 Hyphomicrobiales bacterium | reverse complement strand
GACGATCCGGCGGCAAATTCGATGTTGTCACAATCACCACGCCGTGGCCCAACAGCGCCTCAAACAGCCGTCCCACAATCATGGCATCGGCGATATCGCTGATCTGCAACTCATCAAGGCATAACAGCCGCGCCTCCGCCGCAATCGCCTTGGCCACGGGCGCTATCGCATCGCGCGTCCGTGCCCGCGCCCCATGCAGCCTTCCATGCACATCCTGCATGAAGCCATGAAAATGCGCCCGCCGTTTTGAAACATCCGCAACGCGCCCAAAAAACTCATCCATCAGCATGGTTTTGCCGCGCCCCACGCCCCCATGAAGATAAATCCCGCGTGGGGCGGCCTTGCGCCAGCGCCAGCCGCCAGACAGCGCCGCAGTCAAACCCGCAAGCCGCGCCGCAGCCGCCTGCTGTTCGCCGTCAAGCCTCAAGGCAGCAGCGGCACATGGGGGGACGCATCGCGCGGCATTTTCCCGGAAACGCGCGGATCATCATGCACCTCCACCATCATCTTGTAAGGCGCAAAGCCAGAGCGCCGGTAAAACCCAAGCGCGGCCGGATGATCAAACGTGCAAGTATGCACCCACAGCCGCGCGATCGGTCGCGCCCAGGCGCGGGCCAATGCCTCATTCATCAGCGCCCGGCCCAGTCCTGTGCCAATGGCGTCCTTCGTCAGTCCAAAGAATGATAATTCGCAATCGGGCTGCCCGCGAAAATCCAGTTCCAGAATCCCCACATCTTGTCCGCCATCTTGAAGCGCAAATGATTCAACCTTCGCATCGCCCAAAATCCCGGCGAGCTTTTCGTCCGCCATCAGGAGGCGTGAAAACCACATCCAGTCGCGTCCCACTTTGGAAAACAGCGCCCGAAACCCCGCCAGATCACCCCGCGCCAAAGGCCGCAGCGAATAGCCCGCGGGCAAGCCTGCTGAAACAGCAGGCCGCGCCGTCATCTCCAGACACGTCACAACATTGGCCAGCATGCCCGGCGGCAGCGCGTAATAGCCGGGAGAAAGCGCGGTTTCGCCCATGCGCCGTCAGTCTTCGCCGCAGGGCCAGCGCGCCGGCGCCACAAGGCCCGGCGGCAGCTTGGTGGCGGCGTCCCCGCAGGCGGTATCGAGCTGCGCCTGGGTGAGGTCCTTGACAGCGCTCAGATCCACGCCCTCAAAGCGGCTCCAGTAAATAAACGCCCGGGTGAAGGTGACGCCGGCAAGATCAGCGCCATGAAACACCGAGCGCGGCAGAATGGCACCGGTAAGATCAGCGCCCTCCAGGTTGGCGCCGACAAAACTGTTGCGGAGAAAATCGCCGTCCACCATGGCAGCGCCAGTGAGATCCGCGCCATCAAAACTAACCCGTTGAAACTCCGCCTTCACCAGCCGCGCCTTGATGAGCTTTGCGTCATTGAAGATGGCGCGGCTGGCAAACGCCTTCTCAAAATTGGCGCCCGACAGGTCAGCGCCGCGAAACGTGGCACGGGTCAATTCGCTGCGGTGGAAATTGGCGCCGGCAAGTGCCGCCCCCTGAAACCCGGTGCCTGAGAGCATCGCCCCATCAAACACCGCCTCGGTAAGATCGCCGCCCTTCAGCATCAGCAGCTCCTTGGAGCACCCCGTCCAATCAACTCCCGCCCGAGGCTTGTCGCCACACTTGGCCTGGGCAGGACTGCCGCACATAAGCGCCACCACCAAACACCCAGCCATCATCACAATTTTCCACATGGCAAACTCCTCAAATCACCCGCGCCCCACAAGAATGACCCAATCGACTACCATTGGCAACAGCGCCACTGGACGCATTGGGGGCCGAGGGGCCTCCGCAACAAGATCACGACTGCCAGTCCTTCAGCGCGATTGCAGCGCGCCTTTGGGGGCCAGCGCCAACAGGCGCTGGTCGGCGCTGACCAGCGGCGCGTCAAGCTTTTCAGCCAACGCCAGATCGAGGCAGTCATAGAGGGGGTGATCCAGGGCGAGCGCGAGTTTCAGTGCGGCGTCCAACAACGGTTCGACCGGTGATCACACATTGATGGTGCGGCCCAGAATGGCCATGGCTTCGGCCACGTGCTCGGCTGAAACCAGCTTGCGCCGCCATTGTTTCCACAACCCGTTCGCCACTTCGAGGCGCAGCAGGGCTGGCGCATAAAGCGTCAACGGCGAAGCCAAAATCCGGGTGGCCTGGACGCTGTCAGCCTCACGGACATACCATTTGATTGCGACACTGGCATCAACGACAAGCGCCGTCATTCGAGCCCGTCGCGAATCTCGTCAAGGGTGAGCGAAGCGGCAACGCCCCTGGTTT
>JANOTU010000560.1:0-4087 GCA_031416515.1 Hyphomicrobiales bacterium | reverse complement strand
ACCGGAGCCAGTTAATCGGGCGCGGCATCCCCTCATCTTCCCGTCGCAAGAAAGGGCGACGGGCCCCTTCTTCTCCCAAGGGAGAAGAGAAGAAGGCAAATCACGCCCGCACAAGATGTGTGACTCCCTTAGGGGTGAGGCATCGAGAGTATGCCGCACTGCTCTTGTATCAATAAATTGAAAAAATGATGCGGCTTGAGGTGCTTGACACTGTTTACAGAATAGCCCTGGGGGCCGCTCACCTGTCCTTGTCAAACGGGTTCTTGCCGCCTCTCAGGCTGAAGCGGATGGGGATACCGCCTAAATCGAAATCTTTGCGCAGGCCGTTCATCAGGTAGCGCACGTAGCTTTGCGGGAGTTTGGAGAGCTGGTTGCCGAAGACGGCGAAAGTTGGCGGGCGCACGTCCGCTTGCGTGGCGTAACGGATTTTTATGCGGCGGCCTGACGGCGCAGGGGGCGGATTGCGCGAGGTCGCACTTTCCAGCCAGCGGTTGATTTGGGCGGTGGGCACACGGCGGTTCCATTTGTCGATCACCTCGAACACGGCCTTCATCAGCTTGTCGACGCCGCGCTCCTGCTTGGCTGAAAGTGTGACCACGGGGACGCCGCGGATTTCCGGGAGCACGTCTTCGAGGTCGCTCTGGACCTGTTTCAGGGTTTTCTCCTTGTCCTCAACCAAATCCCATTTATTCAGCGCAAGGACAATGGCGCGGCCTTCGCTGGCCACGAGATCAGACAGCGTCAAATCCTGGCGCTCAATCGGCATGGAGGCGTCGATCAGCACCACCACGCAATCAGCAAAGCGGATGGCGCGCAGCGCATCCGAGACCGCGAGCTTCTCGATCTTGCCGGTCACACGCGATTTCCGCCGGATGCCGGCGGTATCCCAGAGCTTGATCTTCTCGCCCTTCCACTCAAAATCCGACGAGATCGCATCGCGGGTGATGCCGGCCTCCGGCCCCGTCAACATGCGCTCTTCGCCGAGCATGACGTTTACCAGCGTGGATTTTCCGGCATTGGGCTGGCCGATGATGGCCAGGCGCAGGGGGCCGATGGCCTTTTCTGCGTCAAGTTCCTCATCGGCGGAATCCCGCGCAAAAGGCACGATGGCGTCGTGGATATATTCCATGCCCTCGCCGTGTTCGGCGGAAATGGGCAAGGGCTGGCCAAAGCCCAGTCTATAGGCCTCCAGCACACCGGCGTCGCCGGCGCTGCTTTCGCATTTATTGGCAACCACGCGCACGGGCTTGCCCTTCTTGCGGATACGCTCGGCGAATTCGCGGTCAACCGGGGTGACACCAACGCGGGCGTCAATGACGAAGAGCACCAGATCGGCGTCATCAATGGCGAGCTCGGCCTGGGCGCTCATGCGGGCTTCCAGGCTCAGCTTTTTGGCGTCGTCATCCAGGCCTGCGGTGTCAAACACGCGGAATTTGAGCTCGCCAATGCAGCCCTCGCCCTCGCGGCGGTCGCGCGTCACACCTGGTTGGTCATCGACAAGGGCAATCTTCCGCCCGACAAGGCGATTGAACAGGGTTGATTTTCCGACATTGGGGCGCCCGAGAATGGCGACAGTCGCGGTCATTGCGGATCGCTGAACGTGCCATCTGCCGGCGGGCAGTTGGCATCGCCCTCCTTGCACAAGGGCTGCTCCGGCGCGGGGGCCGCGGTGTCTGGTTCAGGAAATTGCTTCTTGCCCGGAATGGCGTCTTCGCGCGTACCCGGAAGCACTGAGTTGTCGGTGCCGCCTGTCAGTCTGTCGACATAGCTGCACCCCCCAACCGAGAGCGCAAGCAAGATGAAGATGACTTTGTTCATGGCTTATTTCCGGGCCGCCAGCAGGGGAACAATCAGTTCACTGATCGTCTGGGCGCGGGCGCGCAAGGCGGGAGGTGTTTCAGGATCAGCCAGAATGGCGCTCATGGTTTTGTCGGCAAGCCCGTAATCGGCCACCCGCCAGGCGGCCAGCGCCATGATCTCACGCGCTGCATGGCGCCAGGGGTTGCCCGGCTTGTCAAATGTGGCCACACGCGCGGCCAAATCACCTGGCTTCAGCGTCTCGGCCAGAACATAGGCAGCGCGGATGCGGGCCAGATCGCGCAATGTGGAATCAGCGCCCGTATCGGCGGCCACCGAGTCATAAATCTTCACCGCCTCTTCCTCCTTGCCTTGGGCCGCCAGGAGTCCGGCTTCCTGAAGTCTGGCAAAAAGCCCAAAGCCCGGATGGTTGACGCTTCTGAGCTGCTTCAGCGCGTCATCCACCTTGTTTTCGTCCGCAAGCCTGGTTGCCGCAAAGAAACTCTCAGCCGCCGCCTGCGATTGCTTCACCTGCCAGTATTGCCAGCCCTTCATGCCAGCAACCCCCAGCACCACCACAAGACAAAGCCCGATGACAGCGCTGCCATAACGGTCCCACAGCTTCTTGAACTGGTCCTGGCGGATTTCCTCATCCACTTCACGAAACAGGGATTCATCACTCAAAGTGGCAGGCTCCAGATAAAATCATTAGTGAATGCGAGGGGGTAGATCAGTGCAGGGGCTAAATCAAGGCAATTCAGGGGGAAACCGTAAAGCCCGCCACCAGCCCGCCATCGGCCCATTCCGCTGCCAGACTGTTGATCGCCCAGTCGCCGGGGTTGTCAGCCACCATGATCAGCTTTAGTTTTTGCCTGGCCGGAATGACCGCCGTGTCGCTCCAGTTCTCGCTGGTTTCGGTGCGCCAGACATGGCCATGGAGATGCAAGGGCAGGTTGAAGCCAGTGCGGTTTTCAATCTCGAAGGCAATGATTTCCCCCAGTTTTGCCTGCACCAATGGCGGGCCGCCGGGGCCAACCACGCCATTGATGGCCCAGCCCACGCCTTTTTCCAGAAGGGCGCGCATGTCCAGCGCTTCGCCGCGGTAGAGCGCTGATCGGAGCGTGCCCTTGATGCCGCCATCCAGCACCACCGGCACCAACCTGGCCGTCATGACACCCGGCACCGCTGTCACGGGGTTGGCAGGCAAGGTGAAATTGTCGGCAAGTTCTGGCGTGGCTGTCTGGTCGGCCCTGACCAGATAGGCGATTTCAGAGACTTCCTCGAACAAGTCAATGGTCAGCGCCATGTCTTGATCCGGAGCCACCAGAAAATCAGCGCGCTGGCCAGGGGCCAGGACCAGAGCATCGCGCCCCAGGGGCCGCGGCCGCAAGGGCTGGCCATCAAGGGCGATCAACAAGGGATCAGCGCCCTTGAACAGCACGCCAAAATTCCGGACATTGGCGACGTTGAGCAGCCGCAGCCTGGTAAATAGCCTGGACGAAAGTGCGATGCTTGGCCGATAGGCGCCATTGACCGTGAACCAGTTGCCCAGCCGCCCGCCTTCCATCATGGCGCTGACATCGCCAAAATCGTCCTGCGCCGCGCCGGTGTCGTAAAGTTTCCAATCATCAATGATCACAGGTTGATCGACAATGTCAGCCAGCGCCTCGCGCTCCTGAACCATCAGCATGGCGTAAAGTCCCATGTCGCGGAGTTTCGAGGTATTGGCCATGGGGCCGAGCCAGAAGGTGCCGGCGTCAGGGGGCGTGAACACGCAGTCAGCGCTGGCCCCTTGGGGCACATTGACGGTCATCGCGTCAGATGGCCCTCGCACCCCAAAAAAATGCAGCCAGATTTCAATCGCCAGTTCATTGACAATGCGGAGCTTGAGCTCCTCGCCCTGCCTGGCTTTGATGACGGGGCTATCAAACCTCCAAGCCGGTGTTGTTGCCGACCCCGCCTCAAGCAACTGCAAAGCGCCGACCTTGGCGGTAATGACCTGAAATTCCGCAGCCCAAACCGGGCCAGTAAATGCACAAGCCACCCCCGCCACAAATCCACGCCGTGAAATATTCAACTCGTCGCATCGGATGTTTCGCGCCATCATACCCCGACTTGTGGCAATTGCATGATGGGAATCGACGAAACCTCCCGCGCTGCATGTTGTTGTACCCCCTTTGCGCAAAAGGGGTGCAACTGCAGGCACGACACTAAGGCGACCCCTAACAATAAGTGCTACGATTCTGCCGGTTGGACGCCAAAAAGTACATGCTTCCTCGTATCGCGGGCT
>JANOTU010000559.1:0-5155 GCA_031416515.1 Hyphomicrobiales bacterium | reverse complement strand
GCCCTGAAGGCCGCGAAAGCTCGACAATTCGCACGTATGGCAAAGGTGCATCCCAAGGAAACCTGAACTTGGGGCTTATTCGAACATTCAAAATACCTCTCCCACCCCTCGCCGAGCAGCATCGCATCGTCGCCAAGGTCGGTGCGCTGATGGGGATTTGCGACCGGCTGGAGGCGAGCCTCACCGCCACCGCCGCCACCCGCCGCCGCCTTCTCGACGCCCTCCTGTCCGAGGCGCTGGCGCCGGTGGACGTGGCTAAATTGGCGGCTGCGGAATGAGTATCCGGCTTGCCGATATCTGGCCGATCGCTACACCCGAAAACTACAAGCTGCATTTCGCGCGGTGGAATGGCGAGAACCAGCCGCTCGAAGTATGGGCGCGCGACAAGCAGGAATGGCAGGGCTGGCAAGAGTATCGACCGGCGCGCGATGACTTCAACCGGACCTTCATTTTCTCGCTGGTTCAATTCTACCACGAGCCCGACATCTGGCTGTTCGGTGGCGTCTTCCGGGTTCTTGCGCGCCATGCAGATCGTTATGAGGTCGAACTCACCAAGGAAGGCGAGGGCTTTCTCGGGCGGCTGAAACTGCGTTCTACCTATCGCGAGCGCGCGACGCGGGTGAAGTTTGAGAACCACTATCCCGGCTTCGAGATTCAGGAAATTCTGCGCGAACCCTATTCCGGGCGATCCTTTCCAGGCTTCGAAGTCGCGCTGCTGCGAGCCGAGTTCAGATTGCTTGCCTGTCAATCGTTGCATTGCAAGACTGTAAATCGCGGCTTCAACCAGCAACGCGGTGAATTCATTGGGGTGGTTTCTTGCAATGCCCATATGCCGGTCCACCACATTGCTGCTTGGCGAGGGCCGCAGCGCTAGCCGCCAAATATGGCCCCGAGATCGCGGGCACCATGGATGATGCGGACAATCTCCACCACGCCTTTGCGGACGCGGTAGAAGGCAATGTATTTCTCAAAGGTGAAGCTCCGCAACCCGGCCTCAAACTCATCGCGCGCGCGCCCTGCAAGCGGGGCGGCGGCAAGGGTGGTGGTGAGGGAGGAGACAAGCCGGTCAAGAAAGCGGTCGGCGTTCACCGGGCTGTCGGCGGCGATATAGAGCCAAATATCATCAAGGTCGGCCTGGGCCGCGTCAGAAATCCGAACCCGGCTCATACCGCCTTGGCGCTGGCGAGGCGTTCCCGCCCCCGGCGCTTGATATCCGCCGCCAACGCGTCATTGAGTTCCTTGCCGCCATCTCGCTCGAGCGAAAGCAGGCCAGTGTCGATATCAGCTTTGAGTTCGCTCCACCGCGCCCAGAATTCACCGCGCAGCTTTTCGATCTGTTGCGGCTTGGCACCGGGGTCGGAAGCCAGGTATTTGGCGAGCATGTCGTCCAGCAAACGCGCAGCGGCCAAGCGGCGCTGATCCTCACGAATCAACGAGCGCACATAATCGCTCGGATTCGAGTAATTGGCGGTCTTGGTGCGCTCCTTCACAAAGCTCTTGAGAGCTTCGGGGAGTGAAATGTTCATGGTGCTTGTGCTCATGGTGGCAATCTATCACAAACCTCAAAAGTTGCCAAACTTTGGCAATGACCGTCAGCAATTCTAAAACTAAAAATTTCGTGCAGGCTCTGAAGCATCGAAACGTGGTTTTGTGAAAGATTAAAATCCGCAGATTATGCAGATTTCCGCAGATAAGGCTATTTTCGCACTTTTATCTGCGTAAATCTGTGTTATCTGCGGATAATACCCTTGGGCAACTGGGATTTTCAAAGGCCTCACGTTCAATGCCCATTCGTTTTAGAATTGCTGGCAGCTTGCCGCCGAGCTTGGCACGGCGCGCGAGGTGGTCAGCCGCCAGTTGCAGGAGTTCCACCGGCGCGGCTGGCTCAGCTCCAAGCGCGGCGAAATCGACATCCTGGCGCGGCCCGAACTTGAGCGGCTGGCGACAGCCAATTGAGAATATCAGACCTGTTGGTGACAAAGTCACAGACTTGATCCAGGTCAAGGCGCAATGAGGCCTGCATGATTGAAGGAGACCGCCATGAAGCATCGTAACTGTTGTCATTGCCATGCATTGAGTGTGAAACTGAAACCGAGGAAAAAAATGGCTAATGTTGGAAATAACGACCGCGTCATGCGCGCTGTCGTCGGCGTCTGAGCATGATGAGCTGCGGAATGGGAGCATAACATGGAGACAGCATTCACCCCGTGGGCCGCGCTCGGCGGCGGCATTCTTATCGGGCTTTCGGCTGTGATGCTGATGGCCCTCAATGGGCGCATAGCCGGCATGACCGGAATTCTGGGTGGTGTGCTGCCGCCAGTTGCCAGCGACTGGCCGTGGCGGGCGGCGTTTCTGGCAGGCGCGATTGCGCCGCCGCTGGTTTTGACACTCACCGGCAATCCCGTGGGCTTTGACGTTCCCGTGGGGCCAGCTTCGCTTGTTGCAGGCGGGCTTATTGTGGGGTTGGGAGTCGCCTATAGTTCGGGCTGCACCAGCGGCCACGGGGTTTGCGGCATGGCGCGGCTGTCGCTGCGCTCCATCGCGGCAACCCTCACCTTCATGATCGCGGCCTTTGCCACTGTCTTTGTCGTTCGTCATGTGATTGGAGGCTAGAGCCCCATGAAAATCATCAGCGCGCTTGGATCTGGCTTGGTCTTCGGACTGGGCATCGCCATTTCCGGCATGATCAATCCGGCCAAGGTACTTAATTTCTTTGATATCGCCGGAAGCTGGGACCCAAGCCTCATCTTTGTGATGGGAGGAGCTTTAGTCACTACCGCCATTGGTTACCGCCTGGTCTTTGGCGGCCTGTTGAACCCGGTCTTTGAGGAACATTTCGCCCTGCCGCTCTCCAAGGTGATCGATGCGCCATTGCTTGGCGGTTCGGCGGTGTTCGGCATTGGCTGGGGCATTGCTGGTTTCTGCCCGGGCGGCGCCATTCCTGCCTTGGGCCTTGGCGAGCCCCGCGCCTGGCTGTTTGTGGCCGCCATGGCCGCCGGTCTCCTGGCGGCGAGTTGGTTCCGCAATCTGAAAACAAGAAAGAGTATTGCGCCATGACAATTCCCTTCCAGCCCAATCTCGACGTGAAGCCCGAAGTAACCGCCTTTTTTGATACGCCCACCAATACGGTGAGCTATATGGTGAAGGATCCGCGATCCAAGGCTTGCGCTGTCTTCGATTCGGTCATGGACATCGACTACGCCTCGGGCCGCATCACTTATGGCGGCGCTGACGCGATCATCACGCACATCAAGGACCATGGGCTGACGCTGGAATGGCTGATTGAAACCCATGTCCATGCCGACCATCTCTCGGCGGCCCCCTATATCCAGCGCCATCTCGGCGGTAGACTGGGAATTGGCGAAAACATCACCATTGTCCAGGATACTTTCGGCAAGATTTTCAACGAAGGCACGGAGTTCCAGCGCGATGGCTCGCAATTCGACCGGTTGTTCAAGGACGGCGAAAGCTATGAGATTGGAGCCATGACCGCCCATGTGATGCACACGCCAGGGCACACGCCCGCCTGCACCACCCATGTGATCGGCGATGCGGCCTTTGTCGGCGACACGCTGTTCATGCCCGATGGCGGATCGGCGCGGGCGGATTTTCCCGGCGGCGATGCCCGCGTTCTTTATCGCTCGATCAGGCGCCTGCTGGAACTGCCGGGCGAAATCCGCATCTTCATCTGCCACGATTATGGCCCCAATGGCCGCGACATCAAATGGCAGACCACGGTCGCTGAAGAGCGCCTGCACAACATCCATGCTCGCGACGGCATCAGCGAAGATGAGTTTGTGGCCATGCGCGAGGCCCGCGACAAGTCGCTCGCCATGCCGAAGCTCATCATCCCCTCGCTGCAAGTGAACATGCGCGGCGGCCAGCTGCCGCCCAGGGATGAGAGCGGAAAAGTGTTCTTGAAAGTGCCGGTCAACGGGCTTTGACCCGCTATTTCCCCATCCTTGTCTGGGGCAGGTCCTATACGCGAGGGACCCTGACCCGCGATCTTGTGGCCGCCATGATTGTCACCATCATGCTGGTGCCGCAGTCGCTGGCCTACGCGCTGCTGGCAGGCCTTCCGCCCGAGACCGGGCTTTATGCCGCAATGCTGCCGCTGGCGGCTTACGCGGTGTTTGGCACCAGCCGCACGCTCAGCGTGGGGCCGGTGGCGGTTGTCTCGCTGATGACGGCGGCGGCGATTGGCAATATCGCAGCGCAAGGCTCGGCTGATTATCTCACCGCCGCCATCACGCTGGCTTTCATTTCAGGGCTGATGCTGCTGGCGCTGGGCCTGTTCCGGCTGGGGTTTCTGGCAAACTTCCTGTCGCATCCGGTGATCGCCGGCTTCATCACCGCGTCTGGCATTTTGATCGCCGCCAGCCAGTTGCAGCATATTCTCGGCATCAGAGCGGGCGGGGACACGCTGCCAGAGATTGTGGCGGCACTCGTGGAAGCCATGGGCAGCGCCAATGTCATCACCCTGGCAGTTGGCGCAAGCGCCACGGCATTCCTGTTCTGGGTGCGCAAGGGCCTGAAGCCGCTGCTGCTTGGCGCAGGGCTTCGCCCGCGAGCCGCAGACCTGCTGGCGCGGACCGGACCCATAGCCGCGCTCGCTGTGACATCTCTCGCGGCGTGGGCGTTTGATCTGGGCAGCATTGGCGTGAAACTGGTGGGCGCCGTGCCCCAGGGCCTGCCGCCCCTGTCCTTGCCATCGTTTTCTCCGGAACTGTGGCGCGAGCTGGCGCTGCCAGCGCTGCTCATCTCAGGTGTGGGATTTGTTGAATCGGTTTCAGTTGGCCACACCCTTGCCGCCAAGCGCCGCCAGCGCATTGCGCCTGATCAGGAACTGGTGGGGCTGGGCGTGTCCAATATCGCCGCAGCGGTCAGCGGTGGCTATCCCGTGACCGGCGGTTTTGCCCGCTCGGTGGTGAATTTCGATGCCGGGGCCGAAACCCCGGCGGCAGGCGCTTACACGGCGATTGGCCTCGCCCTTGCCACCCTGTATCTGACGCCACTTCTGGCCTGGCTGCCGCAGGCCACTCTGGCTGCAACCATCATTGTGGCCGTGCTTTCACTCGTTGATCGCACCATCCTGCGCCGCACCTGGAACTATTCAGTTGCCGATTTTGCCGCGGTGCTGACGACGATCCTGACA
>JANOTU010000558.1:0-7036 GCA_031416515.1 Hyphomicrobiales bacterium | reverse complement strand
GCCGGGCTTTCCCCGTAACACCCAGAATGACCCGCTTGTAACTGGGCTTTACGCGGTCGCAAGCAAGCTCAGCCTTGCCGTCGGCGGTTTGATAAACATCGGTCCCGCCATCGGGTGTAAACACGCAGCCGATATTGCCGGAGGGCATGGTGAATTCAATCTGTCCCTGATCATTTTCCGTGAAATCAACGGCATATGCCGGAACCGCGAATGCGAACACAAAAATGGCGGCGAAACGCAACATGGAATTTTTCCCTATTTCAGTTCAATTTCAATAAACGCATACTCCCCCTCATTGGCGTTGATCACATCATGTTCAACGCCAGTTTTACGATAATAAGGCGCGCCCTTTTTCATCTCGGCGAAACTGGTTCCCTCTTTGGTTTCCAGCTTCACCTTGCCGTCCATCAGCGGCACCACAACATAGTCATGGGCATGGCGGTGCCAGCCGGTGTTGGCGCCGGGCGCAAAACGCCATTCGGTGACGATCACGCGGTCATTGTCGATGAGGGTGGTGGGCTTGGCGGTTCCGGTCATGTCAGGCTCCTGTGGCTAAGGCCAGCATGGCAAAAAACCTGATCGACTGCTACGGAAAATTGATTCCTTTATGGGAGATGGCCATCGGGGGTATATTTGTCGACAGCCTCTGGCAGCGCCCGCGTCAGCCGGGTGAGCAACTCCTGGCGTGACAGGCCGGTTTTTTCCGAGAGCAGCTTCAAGTCATCTTCTCCCAGTGCCTGTTCCAGTTGATCAGAACTGATGGGTTGATTGGGTCCCGTTTTCACCCATGAGTCCGCCGTGCTCTGCTGGCCCGCTTGCTTGAAGCGTTCTACAAGGTCGCCCAGACCGCCATTGAGGAAGCCGCCAGCACCGCCAGCACCCCCGAGGAGGCCGCCCAGATTGCCAAAGATGCCGCCCAGGCCTGCGCGTTCGGGATCTCCTGCGCTTGATTTCGAATTGTCCAGCATCTCCTTGATCTTGTCGCGGTTTTGATACCCCGCAACGGCCAGAAGACCCAGAAGGGCCAGCATTGATGGTGTGCCTCGGCTCATTTTATGAACTCCCTGTTGAATTGGAGGAGAACTCGCGGACCCTCAAAAAAGTTCCAGGCCCCTGGAACCATTTTGGAGCCAGCACGTTATTGCCCGTCAACCTAACAGGAGAAAGACACTATGGGGATCATCTGGACCATTATCATTGGCTTTGTGGCTGGCGTCATCGCGAAATTCATTATGCCCGGCCCCCATGAGCCGAGTGGTTTTATTCTGACGACTGTTCTCGGAATTGTCGGTGCCTTTGTTGCCTCTTATCTGGGCCAGGCGCTGGGTTGGTACACGCCAGGCGAAGGCGCTGGATTTTTGGGCGCTGTTGTAGGCGCCGTGATTGTGCTGTTTGTCTGGGGCATGTTCAACAAAAGCCGGGTATAGCGCAACGATCTTTAGCTGGCGTTCACCGACTTCAGCAAAGCGGCGGCACCCGCCTGCATCAAATCTACATCCACACCCGCTGCGATGAATGTGTAACCCAGCTTGCGATAGGCCCTTATTACGTCGGCTCCGCCGCCAAAGGCGCCCGCCACCAGATTGTTGGCCTTGGCGGCGGCAGCGATGCGCTGCATGGCGGTGATGGTTTCAGCCCCCAACTTGTCGATTGCCGCGCCATTGGAGAGCGTGATCGAGAGATCGCTGGGGCCTACGAAGAGGCCGTCAAGGCCCGGAGTGGCGGCGATCGCCTCGACATTGGCCAGCGCCTCCACGGTTTCGACCATGGCGAAGACCTGGGTAAGGCGGTTGGCCTGTTTGAGATATTCTGCTGGTTGCAGGCCGGAGGCCTGAAGGGCGGTATAGCCGCCCCAGCTGCGCCCGCCGATGGGCGGATATTTCGCAGCCTTGACCAGCGCCTCGGCCTGCGCGGCGGTGTTGACCATGGGAGCGATGACCGCGGCAGCGCCCGCATCCAGTGCCTGGCCCACAATCCCCGGTTCGTTCCACAAACAACGCACAATGGCGGCACGCCCGGCTGCGTTGATGGCGGCGATCATCGGCACGGCATCGGAAAAGCCAATCATGCCATGCTGCATGTCAAGGCACACACCCTCAATCGGCAGCCGCGCCATTTGGCCAGCGAGACTGGCGCTGGGGATCGACATCCAGCTGAACAGGAAGGGTTCAGCCTGCGCCAGCCTGGTTTTCAGGTCGTAATGGGCAGCGGCCACCTAAATGCCAGCCTTGAGCTGGTCCACCGCCGTCTGCATCAATTCATCCATGGTGCGGCGGAGTTGGTGGTCCGACTGCGCCACCTTTGCCGCCTCCAGATCGCCCATCACCTTGCGCAGCACATGATCATCGCCCGCTTCCAGAAAGGCCGCCTTGATGACTTCCTTGGCATAGGCATCGGCCTCTGGCCCGGAAAGTCCAAGCTTTTCAGCGGCCCACAAGCCAAACAGCTTGTTGCGCCGGGCCATGGCCTTGAAGCGCAGTTCTTCATCAAGGGCAAATTTCTTCTCGAAGCCTTCTTCGCGTTTGTCGAATGTGGTCATGGAATTCTCCTTTTCAAACAGAAATAGCCAGTGGACAGCCGCAAAGCAACTGTTCTCAGTCATTGTGCGGCGCAGCGCGCTGCTGTAATAGCTCACTCGTCATTTTCAGGACATATATGTGGTGTGAGACCCTTTAATGAGGATATTTGAGATGAGCAGCCGCCGCACCCGGATTTACGAAGGCAAGGCCAAGATACTTTATGAGGGTCCAGAGCCCGGCACCGTCATCGTTCACTACAAGGACGACGCCACCGCCTTCAACGCCCAGAAAAAGGCGGTGATCGAGGGCAAGGGGGTTTTGAACCAGCGCATTTCCGAATATATTTTCACCAAGCTCAATGAGATTGGCATGCCCACCCATTTCATCCGCACCCTCAACATGCGCGAGCAACTGGTGCGCGAAGTTGAAATCATTCCGCTGGAAGTTGTGGTGCGCAATGTCATGGCGGGCTCGCTGGCCAAACGCTTCGGCAAGGAAGAGGGCGAGGTTCTGCCGCGCTCGATCATTGAATTCTATTACAAGAACGACGAGCTTGGCGACCCCATCGTCTCCGAAGAGCACATCACCGCCTTCAACTGGGCGGCACCCCAGGAAATCGACGACATGATGCACATGGCCATCCGCATCAATGATTTCCTCACCGGATTGTTTTTAGGCATCGGCATCAAGCTGGTCGATTTCAAGATCGAGTTCGGCAGGCTTTACGAAGGCGACATGATGCGCATCGTCCTGGCAGACGAGATCAGCCCTGATTCATGCAGGCTGTGGGACATCAAAACCAACGACAAGCTCGACAAGGACCGCTTTCGCCGCGACATGGGCGGGCTTATAGAAGCCTATCAGGACGTAGCCCGGCGGCTTGGCATCATCCCCGCCACCGAAACGCCCGAGCGCTCCAAGCCCAAGCTGGTGAAGACGGATACGTGATGAAAGCCAAGATCAAAGTCACCCTCAAGAAGGGTGTCCTCGACCCGCAAGGCAAAGCCATCGAGGGGGCGCTTGGGTCGCTGGGCTTTTCCGGCGTGGAGCACGTGCGCCAGGGCAAATATTTCGAAATCGACATGGCCGAGACCGACCGCGCCAAGGCTCTGAGCGCAGCGAGGGCTATGTGCGAGCGTCTGATCGCCAACACGGTGATTGAGAATTACGACATCGAACTGGCTTGAGCCCGGCCATGCAGCATGACCTCAAAAACATCCCCGTCCGCGAAATACTGCCCGGTTTTCGCGGCCAGTTCATTCATTCCGACCACATGACATTGGTCTACTGGAGCATAGATGCCGGCAAAGGCATCCCCACCCACTCCCACCCTCATGAGCAGGTGGTGAACCTTCTGGAAGGCGAGCTTGAATTGATCGTCGCCGGCACCCGCCATGTGCTCACCCCCGGCCAAATCTACGCCATCCCCGGCCACGTCGAGCATTCCGCCCGGGCGATCACCCCAACACGCGTCCTTGATGTCTTCAGCCCGGTTCGCGAGGATTACCGCTGAGTAGACGCCCAATAATACAGTTCCGCTACCCTCATCCTGAGGTGGCAGGGCCCGAGGATTCATCTCAAGAATGATTTTCGATTCGCGCTGTCTTGGGCTATGGACTGCGAGAAATTCACCGCCCCTCACGAGTCCCCCATGAAATCCGCCGTCATCCTCTTCCCCGGCCTCAACCGCGAAACCGACATGATGATGGCGCTTGAGGCCGTCACCGGGGTCAAGCCTCTGCTCGTCTGGCATACCGATGCGGAACTTCCCAAGATTGATCTTGTTGTCGTCCCCGGCGGGTTTTCCTATGGCGATTATTTGCGCTGCGGGGCGATTGCGGCGCGCTCGCCGATCATGGCGGATATTCGCGCCAAGGCGGCCAGGGGTCTCAGGGTTCTCGGCGTGTGCAACGGTTTTCAGATCATCACTGAGGCAGGACTTCTGCCGGGTGTATTGGTGCGCAATGCGGCCTTGCGCTTTGTCTGCCGCGAGGTGAAACTGAAGGTCGAGAACACCGCCACATTCTTCACCAACAAGATGCAGAAGGGCGCCATCGTCTCCTGCCCCGTGGCGCACGGCGAGGGCAATTACATCTGCGATGAGGACACGCTCAAACGACTCGAAGGCGAGGGCCGCGTGGTGTTTCGCTACACGGAGGATACCAACCCCAATGGCGCCATGAACGACATCGCCGGCATTGTGAACGAGGCCGGCAACGTCATCGGCATGATGCCGCACCCCGAGAACATGATCGAACCCCTGCACGGCAAAACAGATTGCCGCCCATTGTTCGAGAGCCTGCTGGCGGCGTGATTGACAAACGTCAATTGACGTATTACAAGCGCTCATGATTGTGAGCTTCCGCCACAAGGGACTGAAGCGGTTTTACGAGGAAGACGACCGGGCCAAGCTGCCGCAAGACATGGTGGAGCGTATCCGCAGCATTCTTTCTGTACTTGCGCATGCTCAAGACCTCGTCTCGGTTGATCGGCCAACGTTGCGGCTGCACTCCTTGAAAAGCGATATGAAGGGTTCTCATGCGGTCACGGTCCGCGCCAATTGGCGGATTGTGTTCCGGCTTGATGACAAAGGTGTCCATGATGTCGATCTTGTTGACTATCACTGAAGGAGCATTGGCATGCACATGAAGAATCCCGCTCATCCCGGCTTTCTCCTCAAGGATGATCTCGTCGAATTGGGTCTTTCAACCGCTCAGGCCGCGGTGGGCCTGGGTGTCACCCGGCAGCAGCTTCACAATGTGATCACCGGCCGCAGCAGCATCACGCCGAACATGGCGATCCGCCTCGAACGCGGCATCAGCGGAACCGCTGACCACTGGCTGCGGATGCAGATCGCGTACGACCTCGCCCAGGCGCGGCTTCGCAACGAGAAACTGGTCATCAAGAAGCTCTCCCCCAAGGCGGCGTGATTTTCTGAAAAATGGCATCATCCCCGCAAGGTCTGGCTCACCTTCGGGCGGTTGAGGTATTTGAAATCACTCAAGCAGGTTGAGCCAAAACCAGCCACCCCTGATAGCGCACGAGGTGCCCGAACAGCGGCAGCCCGATATCGACATCGAAATTAAACCGCCCATCTGCGCCGTGTTCCGATGCCGCGCTGACCGGCATGGCAAAGCGCGGCAGCGGCAGGCCCAGGAAGTCCCAGCGACGCAGCGCCAGCACCAGACGCCCGTCAACCGCAGTCACCGCCATGGCGAAATTCAACGGGCCGAAACTCTCAATCAGAAGCCCCTCATAGCGGCCAGTTCCCAGCCGCTGCCTCGACCCAAATTTCTTGCCCGCGAAATTCCGTGTCCAGCTTTCGGCCTGGCCCTTGATATCAACAGTCACCGCCACATCGATATCGCGGCCGTCTTGCGGAAATCCGATCACCCATCCCGCCGCCCAGGCTACCCATGATGACCCGCGTGTGACACTGGCCTTGCCCTTGGCCTGGAAGGACCGGGTCTGGGCATGAAACTGCCGCACCGGGGCTGCCAGACGCGACCCCGCCTCGCCCATCACCTGTTGATAGAGTGTCAACGCTGATTCCGAACTCCGCCGAATCCCGGTCTTGATGCCATGTCTTGCAAGCAGCGGAGCATAGTCATCCAATTCAAGATCACGGTGGCCGGCGCGCGCGCCAGGAGTTGGCCGCCTGCCCGCCAGGCAGCGCCGGACAATGGCCTCGGCGGCCATGGAGGGAATGAACGGCCCACCATCGCCTTCCGCCAGAAGGTGCCAGCTCCGCTCGGCGTTGTTGTCCGTCACTTTGACGATCATGCCGCCCCGGTGTTCGCCCCAGCGCAAGCTGTTGACCACCCAATTCATCAGCGGCGCCAATGGCGCAAGCGATGGCAGCACGCGCCATTTCACCAGCCCGGCGGCCAGCCACAGCAGCCGGTGGAAAAAAGCGGGCGTTGGCCCTGCCCCAACCCACATGGTCTGCAACCCCGGCCATTCGGCTGGCAGTATTTTCAGATCAGGCACATCGGCCAGCGCGAAGCAGGTGGGGTTCAGCGGCACTTCGCCCGGCACATTGATGGTGAGCCAGCGGCTGTCAAAAAATCCCGCGCGTTTCCCCCACGTTCCATCTTTCAGCACAGAAACGGGCTTGCCCGCATAGCTGGCAATCGCCTTGATCACATTCAGCCCCACGCCCGCATATGGCGATGGCGCGATGCCAGCGACAATCGATTGAACCCCCTCCATCCCCGCCGCCAAATGGCGCACCACCGCCGCCGCCAGCACTGGAAAACTGCTCGTGCCCGAAAGCGCGAACCGGCCGGCCTCTTGCGCCAGATGGTTGAGCGCTGCGATGCCCACCACAAAGTCCGCGCCATCGGCCAGATCAATGTAATCGCTGCCCGCCGCAAGCGCCGCCCGCACCACGTGGTAAGGATCATCGCCATAGGCCTGAAACGGTCCCGAGGCATCCACCACCAGATCAGCCCTCTGCTCCGCCAGCGTGTGGCCGCAATCTACGCGGTCCAGCGCCAGCGGCACCAGCTGCGCCG
>JANOTU010000557.1:0-3295 GCA_031416515.1 Hyphomicrobiales bacterium | reverse complement strand
GGAGGACTTGTAATAGAAGCCTTGCTCGCCGGCTACGAAATCAGAAATCGTGGACTCGAAACTACGGTTTGGAATAATTGCTATTCAGCATGCCCGCTTGTTTTCCTGGGGGTGTTCGACGCAGCGTCTGGTCACCCTATCCGGAATTGGGGTTTCACCAGATATATAACTCGTACGGTGCCGTTCCTCTCGATTCCAAAGTATATGGTCTTGTGCGGCAATATGCGGATAGTATGGGGGTAAAGTCCAAGGCATTAGTTTCGCTGATGCATTCGGCAAATCCAGGTGAGATGCGAAATGCAACTCTGCAGGAATTGTGCGAATTTAGTATCGCTACTTGGGTGCAGCGCAATTGCTTCTCCGACTAACGACAGCATATCGAGTTCTTAATAGTGGTGGTTGGATATATTTCTAGGCGATTTCTGCCGCGGGCCATGTGAGGAGAATGAAATGATAACGCTCGGATACAAGCAATTGCTGGCTGAGGCGGGAGCGAAAATTGATCAGGCGACGGCGGCAGAGGCCATCGCCATGCAAGGCCGCAGCGATGTGGTGATCGTCGATATCCGTGATATCCGCGAACTGGAGCGCGAGGGGCGGATCCCCGGCTCCTTCCATGCGCCGCGCGGCATGCTGGAATTCTGGGTTGATCCGGAGAGCCCTTATTTCAAGCCGGTATTCGGCGAGGACAAAACGTTTGTCATTCATTGCGCCAGCGGCTGGCGTTCAACGCTGGCCACGGAAGTGTTGCAGCGCATGGGATTGGAACGGGTGAAGAATATGAGTGGTGGCTTTGCGGCATGGAAAGCTGCCGGTGGCGCTGTTGAACAAGTGGAGAGAAAATGAGCAAGCTGCATCTGGTGATCGCCAACAAGAATTATTCATCATGGTCACTCAGGCCGTGGATGGCGCTGAGCATGGCGGGAGTACCCTTTGATGAGACGGTGATTCCGCTGGATACGCCAAAGACCAAGCGGTTGATCCTGAAGCACAGCGGGGCTGGAAAGGTGCCGGTGTTGCATGATGGCAAGATCACGGTGTGGGAGTCTCTGGCCATTCTGGAGTATCTGGCGGACGCCTATCCTGAAAAAAATCTCTGGCCCAAGTCCAGGGCGGCCCGCGCCATGGCCCGCGCTGTATCAACAGAAATGCACGGCGGCTTTGCTGCGCTCCGCAGCGAATGCCCGATGAATTTGCACCGCGCGCCAAAACCCGTGAAACTCTCTGACATGGCAAAGGCCAACATCGCCCGCATCGAGGACATCTGGCGCGATTGCCGTGCGGCCCATGGCAAGGGCGGAAAATTCCTGTTCGGAAAATTCAGCAACGCTGATGCCATGTATGCGCCAGTGGTAACGCGGTTCGATACCTATGACATCAAAGTGGCCAAGGACACACGCGCCTATATGGACGCGATTCTTTCAACCAAGGCGTTTACGGCGTGGAAAGCGGCTGCGCTCAAGGAAACCTGGATCGTGCCGCATGATGAAGTGGATTGATCCTGCGTTGCACGAAATCTTCCTTCCCCCCTTGCGGGGGAAGGTGGATCGCGCCCTCTTTCTTGGGCGCTTCGCGCCACCTTCTCCCGCAAGGGGAAAAGGAAGAGAAGACGAGATCAAGCAAGCGAAACAGCGCCTTGCGGATGCCGGGTGATTTTTCCGGCCAGTTCAAGTTCGAGCAGAACGCCTATCACCGCTGATGGATCAAGGCCGCTTTCGCGGATCAGGTCGTCAACATCCACAGGGGTGGGGGAGAGCAGGGTGAGAAGGTCGCGGCGCACTTTTGGGGTGGTTTCGGCGGGAGGGTCGCGGGGGGTACCTGGTTCAAGAAAACTGCCATTTACCGGCGTGTAGCGGGTGCCCAGCGCTTCCAGAACGTCGGCAGCGGAGCGGATCAGGGTGGCGCCATCGCGGATCAGGCGGTTGGTGCCTTCGGCGCGGGGGTCGAGGGGGGAGCCGGGCACGGCGAAGACCTCGCGGCCTTGCTCAGCGGCAAGACGGGCGGTGATCAGGGAGCCGGAGCGTAAAGCTGCTTCCACGATGATGGTGGCCCGCGCCATGCCGGAGATGATGCGGTTGCGGCGGGGAAAAAGTTCGGCGCGGGGCACGGTGCCGGGTTTCATTTCGGTGACGAGAAGGCCACGTTCGGCGATAGCCGCATGGAGTTTGGCGTTCTCTGGGGGATAGATCACATCAATGCCGCCAGCCAGCGCTGCCACGGTGCCGGTTGCAAGTGTTACTTCGTGGGCTGCGGTATCAATGCCGCGCGCCAGGCCTGAGACGATGACAAATCCGGCCTCGCCAATTTCGCTGGCCAGCTTGCGGGTGAATTTCAGGCCGATTGCCGAGGCGCTGCGGGAGCCCACAATGGCGACGGCTTGGGCTTGCGCGTGCGCGCCGTTGCCCTTGATCCACAACACCGGGGGCGCTGCGTCAATATGGCGGAGGAGTTCGGGGTAGTGTTCTTCGCCGGGCACGACGGCTTTGATCCCCAGGGACTCGGCATGATCGAGATCGGCTTCGGCGTTGCCTTCGCCGTAGAGCCGCAAGGGCCGCGAGAGACCGCCCTTGCGCGATAACTCGGGCAATGCGGCGATGGCGTCAGCGGCGTTGCCATAGCGCGTGATGAGCGCGCGAAAGGTGACGGGCCCCACATTCTCGCTAAGGCTGAGGCGCAGCCAGTCGCGGCGCTCTGCGTGACTCAAGTCGCGGCTCATCAGGTGGATTTCTTGAAACTGATTCGGGGTTCCTCGCGTTTGAGAAGCCGCACGATATTGGTCCGGTGCATGATCCAGATGGAAGCCCCGAGAATGAATGCAGGCAGCAGCAATTCATTGCGCCCCAGGAGCCAGAGCCAGAACGGGGTGAGCAGCGACGCAGTGAGTGCGGCGAGTGAGGAGATGCGGAATGCGAATGCCATTGCCAGCCAGACAACGAGGAAAGCAATTGCGCTCGGCCAGGATAATCCAAAGAGCACACCAACATTGGTGGCAACGCCCTTGCCGCCCTTGAAGCCCAGCCAGAGTGGAAAGAGATGCCCGAAAAACGCCGCCAGCCCGGCGAGAATGCCGGCTTCTGGCGAGAACACATAAGTGGCAATCAATACTGGCGCGGTGCCTTTAAGCATGTCGCACACAAGGGTGAGCGCTGCCACTTTTTTGTTGCCGGTGCGGAGCACATTGGTGGCCCCGATATTGCCGGAGCCGATTTCACGCACATCGCCAAGGCCTGCGGATTTGGTGAGGATCAACCCAAAGGGGATGGCCCCGCACAGATAGCCCAGCAGAATTGATGCG
>JANOTU010000556.1:0-8032 GCA_031416515.1 Hyphomicrobiales bacterium | reverse complement strand
CTGACGCTCACAGAAGATATTTCACCGGGCCGCCACGACACCCTGATCGCTCCATGCGACAACGAGCGCTACGGACTCCTGGGCTGCACCGCCTACCACGACAATTGCCGCGACAACCTGCACGCCGGTCTGGCCGAGCTGGGCCTCATGGTCGCCTATTGCCCGCCCTCGCTCAACACCTTCATGAACATCCCGTGGCGGCAGGACGGAACCCTCGAATGGGGCAACTGCCTGTGCAAGCCCGGCGACTTTGTCACTTTCCGCGCCGAGATGGACGCCGTGGTCGTCTTCTCAGCCTGCCCGCAGGATCTGCTCCCCATCAACAACGGAACCCCCACAGAGGCGCATTTCGAGATCATGGATTGATTCCGAATTCCCTGATCTCGCGCAGGAACACGTCGGCAAACTGCTCCACCTTGGCGGCGCCCACCCCGTGCACCTCGCCAAAATCCATCCGTGTCAGGGGAACTTTCGCGGCCATGTCAATGAGGGCGCGGTCGGAAAAGATGACATAGGCTGGCACCTGGCGCTGGCGCGCCAATTTCACGCGCAGCGCCTTGAGGCGGGTGAGCAGCGCGTCATTGACCGCAGCCGGGACCACAGCGGCGGCGCGCTCAGATTTCGTCTTTGTACGGATCATATCGCGGCGATAACGGAATTCTCCCGCGCCCCCCAGCAGCGCCCTGCCCTTCTGCGCAATCGACAACCCGCCAAAGCCCCCCACATCATGGGTGAGTAATCCGCCTCCCACCAATTGCCGAATCAGCGATTGCCATTCCGTGCGCTGACGATTTTTGCCCGCGCCAAACACCGGCAGCTTCACATGCTGCAAAGCCAGCGCCCTGTCATTGGCCTTGCCCTCCAGCACATCCACAATATGCGCCGCGCCAAAGCGCTCGCCAGTCAGGCGCACCGCTTCAAAAATCAGCCGCGCTTCTTCCGAGCCATCAATGGTCTCCCCGGGGTTGAGACAAATATCGCAATTGCCGCACGGCTCCGAGGCCTCGCCGAAATAAACCAGCAGCGCCTGCCGCCGGCAGCTCGGCGTCTCGCAGTATGACACCAGCGCATCCAGCCTCCGGTGCTCCCGGCGCTTGTTGTCATCGTCTGAATCATTCTCGTTGATGAACATCCTCCGTGTACGGATGTCCCCCATGCCAAACACCATATGCGCCAAAGCCGGCTCCCCGTCGCGCCCCGCGCGCCCGATCTCCTGGTAATAGGCGTCGAGCGAAGATGGCAGATCGGTGTGAAACACAAAGCGCACATCCGGCTTGTCGATCCCCATGCCAAAAGCGATGGTGGCGCAAACGATAACGCTCCGCTCCGTCATGAACAGATCCTGCGCCTCAGAGCGCTGCGCTGGCGAAAGCCCGGCATGATAGGCCACCGCGCGGAATTTCTTTTCCACCAGAAGTGCGGCCATCTCCTCCGTGCTCTTGCGCGACAACGAATAAACAATGCCGCTCTCGCCCCTGCGCGCCTCCAGAAACTCCACCAGCTGCTTTTTCGCCCCGCTCTTGGTTTCCACCGTGAGTCTGATATTGGGCCGGTCAAAGCCCGAGACATAGACCTCAGCCTTCCCGCCAAACAGCTTCCGCACAATATCCTGCCGCGCAGTTTCATCCGCTGTCGCGGTGAAGGCGCCAATGGGCACACCCGGAAACGCTTCCCGCAGCCCATGGAGCATTTCATATTCCGGCCGGAAGCTCGCCCCCCATTGCGAAATGCAGTGCGCCTCGTCCACGGCGATCAATTTCACATCCAGCCGCTGCAACGCCGAAATCATCCGCTCCGTCATCAGCCGTTCCGGCGCCATATAGAGCAGGCGCACCGCGCCGCCCGCCGCCCGCTTCCAGATTTCCACATTGGTTTCGCGCGAGGCCGAGGAATTGATTGTCTCAGCAGCAACTCCCGCCAGCTTGAGCGCCGCCACCTGGTCCTGCATCAGCGCCACCAGCGGCGAGACCACAATGGTCAGTCCCCCCTTGACCAGCGCTGGCACCTGAAAACAGAGCGACTTCCCCGACCCCGTCGGCATCACGGCGAGCACATGGCGGCCCTCCACCAGACTGTCGATAATGCCTTCCTGGCCGGGCCGAAAGCTGTCGAAACCAAAAGTCTCGCGCAGAACTGTGGATTTCGCCGTCATCGACTCATCAAACCTTGCCCCTGTTCACTTTCTGATCTAGTCACACCCCATGGCTGAGCACAAGAAGATCATCTCCATTCAGGGTGCCCGAGAGCACAATCTGAAAAACATCTCCGTGGAACTGCCGCGCGACAAGCTGATTGTCTTTACCGGGCTTTCCGGTTCCGGCAAGTCCTCTCTGGCATTTGACACCATCTATGCCGAGGGCCAGCGCCGCTATGTCGAATCGCTTTCAGCCTATGCCCGGCAATTCCTGGAAATGATGCAGAAGCCCGATGTCGATCAGATTGACGGCCTCTCGCCGGCGATTTCGATTGAGCAGAAAACCACCAGCCGCAATCCGCGCTCCACCGTTGGCACCGTCACCGAAATCTATGATTACATGCGGCTCCTGTTTGCCCGCATCGGCGTTCCCTATTCCCCCGCCACCGGCCTTCCCATCGAAGCGCAAACCGTCACCCAGATGGTGGACCGCACCTTGGCCCTGCCCGAAGGAACGCGGCTTTACCTGCTGGCTCCCATCGTGCGCGGGCGCAAAGGTGAATACCGCAAGGAACTGGCCGACCTGCAGAAGAAGGGTTTTCAGCGCGTCAAGGTGGACGGCGTGTTTCACGAGATTGACGCAGTCCCCGCCCTCGACAAAAAATTCAAGCATGACATAGATGTGGTGGTGGACCGCATTGTGGTGCGGCCCGATCTTGGCGCCAGGCTGGCCGACAGTTTCGAGACCGCGCTGAAACTCGCCGATGGCCTGGCTGTGGCTGAATTCACCGACAAGCCGCTGGCGGCAACAGTGACAGAGAGCGCCAACAAATCCAAAAACGAAACCCATGAGCGCCTTCTCTTCTCCGAGCGTTTCGCCTGCCCCGTCTCGGGCTTCACCATTGACGAGATTGAGCCCCGGCTTTTTTCCTTCAACAATCCCTTCGGAGCCTGTCCCAAATGCGATGGCCTTGGCACCGAACTCAAATTCGAGCCTGACCTCGTCGTGCCCGATCAAACCTTGAGCCTGCGCCAGGGCGCTATTCTGCCTTGGGCCAAGACCGGAAACACTTCGCCCTATTACACCCAAACGCTTGATGCGCTGGCCCGCCACTATAAGTTCTCCATGATCACGCCGTGGCGCGATCTTCCGAAAAAAGGCCGCGACGCCATTCTCTTTGGCACCGGCGAGGAAGAAATCTCCATCACCTATGATGACGGCATTCGTTCTTACAAAACCAAAAAACCTTTTGAAGGTGTGATCGGCAATATCGAGCGGCGCTGGCGCGAAACCGATTCACAATGGATGCGCGAGGAACTGGCGCGATTCCAGTCCGATCATCCATGCGAGACTTGCGGCGGCTACCGGCTCAAGCCGCAATCGCTTGCCGTGAAAGTCGGGGCCAGGCATATCGGCCAGATTTCCGAAATGGCGATCCGCGAGGCCTATCGCTGGTTTGATGAACTTCTCCCCACGCTGAAGCCCAAGGACAAGGAAATCGCCGCGCGCGTGCTCAAGGAAATCCGCGAGCGCCTGCAATTCCTCGTCGATGTCGGGTTGGATTATTTGAACCTCTCGCGCACCGCTGGCACTTTGTCGGGCGGCGAAAGCCAGCGCATCAGGCTCGCCTCGCAAATCGGCTCCGGCCTCACCGGCGTGCTCTACGTTTTGGATGAGCCCTCCATCGGCCTGCACCAGCGCGACAATGCCCGGCTTCTCGAAACCCTCATTCACCTGCGTGATCTCGGCAACACGGTGATTGTGGTCGAACATGATGAGGACGCGATCCGCCAGGCGGACTTCGTGCTCGACATTGGCCCGGGTGCCGGCATTCACGGCGGCCACATCGTGGCGCAAGGAACCCCCGCCGAGGTGATGGCCAACCCCGCCTCGCTCACCGGACAATATTTGACCGGCATGCAGCAAGTACCGATGCCCGCCTTCCGTCGTAAGTGGGACAAGGGCCGATCAATCCGCGTGAGCGGTGCGCGCGCCAACAATCTCAAGAACATCTCCGCCGAAATTCCCCTGGGCGTTTTCACTTGCGTCACCGGCGTTTCCGGCGGCGGCAAATCCACGCTGCTAATCGACACTGTCTACCGCGCCGCCGCCCGCAAGCTGATGAACACCCGCGAAGCCCCCCTTGAGCATGATCGCATCGAGGGCCTGGAGCTTCTCGACAAGATCATCGACATCGACCAATCGCCCATTGGCCGCACCCCGCGCTCCAACCCCGCCACCTACACGGGCGCGTTCACGCCCATCCGCGATTGGTTCGCAGGCCTCCCCGAAGCCAAGGCGCGGGGTTATGGGCCAGGGCGGTTTTCCTTCAATGTGAAAGGCGGGCGCTGCGAAACCTGTCAGGGCGACGGCGTCATCAAGATCGAGATGCACTTCCTTCCCGATGTCTATGTCACCTGCGATGAATGCCACGGCAAGCGCTACAACCGCGAAACGCTGGAAGTGAAATTCAAGGACAAATCCATCGCCGATGTCCTCGACATGACTGTTACCGAATCCGCCGACTTCTTCCGCGCTGTTCCAAGCGTGCGCGAGAAGATGGACACGCTGGTGCGCGTGGGCCTCGGCTACATCCATGTCGGCCAGCAGGCCACCACCCTGTCGGGCGGCGAAGCCCAGCGCGTGAAACTCGCCAAGGAACTCTCCAGGCGCGCCACCGGCCGCACTTTGTATCTCCTCGACGAACCCACTACCGGCCTGCACTTCCACGATGTCCGCAAACTCATGGAAGTCCTCCACGAGTTGGTCGAGCAAGGCAACACAGTGGTCGTCATCGAGCACAACCTGGAAGTCATAAAAACCGCCGACTGGATCATCGACCTGGGACCGGAAGGCGGCGATGGCGGCGGTGAGATCGTCGTGGCGGGAACCCCGGAAGACGTGGCGCGCGAAAAGCGGAGCTATACCGGGCGGTATCTGAAAGAGGTGCTGAAGCGGGGAAAGAAGCAGGCGGCGGAGTGAGCGACACGCTTGAAATGATACGCCATCTCGTCGCGCTGGGGAGTTTTCGTCTGTCAGAGCACGGAGATGAGGAAATTGAGGAAGATGGCATTTCCTTCGCCGAAATTGTTGCTGGTCTGGAAACCTGTGTTTTGGTAGAAGATTATCCCGAAGCATGGAAAGGACCAAGTGTGCTGGTTCTTGAAGCGCTTCGATCAGAAGTCAAAATACACGCGCTCTGGGGTATTCCAAAAGCTGGAGAGAGTGTGGCAGTGCTGATCACCGCCTACAGGCCCGATCCGGCAAGGTGGTCCTCCGACTTGTTGAAGAGGAGACCCAAATGACCAAGATTGTAACAAAGCGCATCCGTGTCGGAAATTTTCTGGCCGAGGTGAAAGTGGACTTGATCCCCGACGATGGCGCTTGGGGACCATATCTATCCGCAGACGACGCCATGAAGCTGGACCGCGTGCGGCAAGCTCTGAAGCGCGGCGACATCGCGGCAGCCTCCCAAGACGCCCAGGTGTTTGAAGTGCTGCCTCTGTCGGCGTAGCGAAGGCGATTTGATATGAATTCAGGACTGCCAGATTTAATCGCAAGTGTAGCTACGGATTTTGGAACTCTTTTGGGCGTAGCGGTTTCTGCTACTGCTACAAACGCGATACAGGTTCTGTTGTCTTCGTACCTCCAGCGCCGGGCGGAGGCGTCTCGCTCAATTCTCCTGGAGGAGTTGTCTTTGGGCAATCGCTTGAGCAGCGATGTCGACAAGGATGAATTTTGTGGCCTTTTCTTCAGTTATTTGACCGCAACAAGACACGGCGCTGCGCGTCTCAATCTGCGGCTGATGGCGCAAATGATTGCGGGAACACTTCAGCCCGGATTCGCGCTCAGGGCTGACGAACTTGCGCACTACTCTGGCATTCTGTCGCAGCTCACCCGCGATGAAATTCAACTTGTCGCTACTATGTGGCGACTCCAGGAGTCATTCGAGGATCGGAAAGACGTGTCAGATCAGGAGAAGCTTGTTGCCATCCATAACGAAGCCATAGAGTCATTGGTTCCATCTGTTTTTCCCACGAAAGATGAGTACACATCCGTTGCGACTTCTGCGACACGATTTGGGCTAATATTGGTACGAAGTGTTTGGGGTGGCTCACGGTTCGATCTTGCTCCCGTCGTGGCGAAGCTTATCAGGCTTTCTTCATTTGAGTCAGCGATTGCGAAAGAATCGGTTTGAGGATGGGTTCTGATTGGCATTCCGGGCCAGGAGGTTCCTGAACTTCCGGGTGTGATGGCCGATGGCGCAACGCAGCAGGAGGCGCTTGGCAAGGTTGAGGCGCTGGCGCTTCGCGCCTTGGCAGAGCGCATTGAGCAGGGAGAAGCAAGTCTCAGGCCCATATCGATCATCATCGCGGCAGAGTGAAGCCGTTTCCCGCAGCAAAGGAGCGCAGGGTTCTGGCAGCGCTTGAAAAGATTGGTTGGCGCACGAAACGGCAGACAGGATCACACCGGACTCTGGCGCGTGAAGGTTGGCCCGATGTGGTGTTTGCATTTCACGACAGCGACGAAATCGGCCCCAGGATTCTGGTTCGCATTGCGAAGCTAACGGAACTCAAGCCAGAAGACTGGTGATCACCACAAGACCTCCACCCCAAAAACCTTGAACACTGGATCATTCGTTACCAGCATCATCCCATCCAGAATCGCTTGCGCGGCGAGGAGGCGGTCGAAGGGATCTCGGTGCGGGCCGGCCATCATGCCGCCATGGGCCGCGTGAGCGGCGTTGATGCTCAGGAGCAAGAAGTTTTCAGCTTTGATGGCGGATTCAAAATTTTGCACCAGTCCGCCGATGTTGGGCCATTTGCCGATCCGGAATTTCGTCGCCATCTCAAAGGCTGAAACGGAACTGACCCAGATTTCATTTTCTGGGTCAGCTATCACTGCGTGAGATTTTCGTGTGAGCCGGCCACTGTCGAGGAGCCACCAGGCAACCGCATGCGTATCAAGCAGGACCTTCATAAATTCCTTCCCACTCCACAAGATCTTCTTCCGGCAGCGGATCGAGGGAAGATTCGGGCACTGTGAACTTTCCTTTCCATGAGCCTGCCACGCGCGGCTTCTTCACTGGCGGCTCCAGCGGTAGCAAACGCGCCACCTGCTTGTCGCCCCTGACAATAATAATCTCCTCCCCCGCTTCAACCCTTTTCAGGAGTTTGGAGAGTTCGGTTTTGGCTTTGTGGATGGTGACGACATTCATGGGGGCTGCTTAGCTAGCCCCTTAGCTAATGTCAAATCCGCGCAACGGTTTCGCCATCAAACAGATAAGCGCGGTCTTTTAGGAACTTGAATGCGATTGGCGTGTCCACCGCTTGGCGGAAGTCGCGGGGGCCTTTGACGACGACGAGTTGGTCGCCGGCCCAGCCTGTCACCAGTGTCATGTCGCCAGTGGGTTCGAGGGAGTAGAGCTTCGAGGTGAGATGGCCGGTGCTGGTAATCTCCATGTCTTCGGGGCGGACACCGAGCAAGTTTTACTTGTGGCTGCCCTGCCCACACCTTCCGCACTACTCTGGCATTCTGTCGCAACTCACCCGCGATGAAATTCAACTTGTCGCGGCTATGTGGCGACTCCAGGAGTCATTCGAGGATCGGAAAGACATGTCAGATCAGGACAAGCTTGTTGCCATCCATAACGGAGCCATAGAGTCATTGGTAGCATCTGTTTTTCCCACGAAAGATGAGTACACCTCTGTTGCGACTTCTGCGACACGATTTGGGCTGATATTGATACGAAGTGTTTGGGATGGCCCACGGTTCGATCTTGCTCCCGTCGTGGCGAAGCTTGTCAGGCTTTCTTCGTTTGAAGCCGCGATTTTGAAAGAGCCGCTTTGAGGGCTGGCTCTGATTGGCGTTCCGGCCTATGTTTGGTTCGCAGTGGA
>JANOTU010000555.1:0-3780 GCA_031416515.1 Hyphomicrobiales bacterium | reverse complement strand
GCTTAAATCCAACCGGCCCTCTGCGGGAGCCATGGTAAAACACAAGGTCGAACCGCATTCTGCCCGCCGCTGTGGCTGGCGCCGCCAGACACAGAAACGCCAATATTCTTGAGCAGTGAAATCCCATGCGCACAGCTTTTCTCGCTTTCTTCTCCATCCTCGCATCAGCCACCACTGCTTTGGCCAGTGATATATTGGTGATGGAAGCGTATGCCCGAGCCTCCGCAGCGCCTAATGCCTCCTCGGGTGCTGCCTATGTAAGTTTGAAAAACCAAGGCGCGGCGGACCGGCTCTTGTCAATCACCACGCCCCAAGCGGAAATGGCCCATCTGCATGAGACGAAATCAACCGGCGATGTCATGTCAATGGAAATGGTTGACACGCTCGATCTGGCCGCTGCCACCACCTTGAGCATGAAACCGGGAGGCCTTCACATCATGCTCACGGGCCTCAAGGCGCCGCTGAAGAAGGGCGAGAAATTGCTGCTTGAGCTGACGTTTGAAAAGGCGGGAAAGCTCGCCGTTGAAGCGCTGGTGGGGAGTGTGGCTCAAGGGCCGGGTGGCTGACATTGTCTGCAATTTGATGAGAATCCTGCCGTTATCTGCTCTCATCTGCGGACGACTCCTGAGCCTCTTCGCGCAGGGGTTTCAGGGCTTCTTCTTCGGCGTTGATGCGGAAATAAAGGATGATGCCGTTGAGCGCGGCGAACAGAAACGCATACCACCACAGGCCAAAGGCCATCGGCAGAATGAAAATCTCGCCAGCGACGATGATGTAGTTGGGATGGCGGAAATATTTGTATGGCCCCTCGGAGACGAGCGATTCGCCCGGCACCACAATGATGCGCGTGGTCCAGCGGTTCCCAAGCGCGGCGATGATCCAGCCGCGCGCTGCTTCCAGCACCAGATAGGCGAAAATCCATGGCCAACTCACCTCAAGGCGAAAGGCGAAATACCACAGGCCGATAATCCACAGCGTGTGCAGGGCGACGATCAGCGGGTAGTGGCCAGAGGCCACCTCGAAGCCGCCCTGCTCCAGAAGCCGCGCGGTGTTGCGGCGGGCGATATAAAGCTCAACAAGGCGTTGCAGCGTGACAGCGGAGAGTATGGCGATGGTGGTCCACATGGCGCTCAGTGTAGCATGGTTATGAAGCTGGCGGTAAAGCCCGGCCCCAGGGCTGAGATGAACCGGCGTCCCTTGGTTGGCGCTGCCAGCCCCCGGGCCAGAACGAAGAGCACGGTTGGGGCTGACATATTGCCGAATCCTTCGAGGATGTCGCGCTCATGCTGGAGCCTGCCCTGGCCCAACTCAAACGCTGATTCCAGTGCGGTGACAACTTTGGCCCCGCCGGGGTGAAATGAATAGCTGTCAATATCCGAGAAGTCCTTGCCGTGCCGCGCGAGGAATGCATCTGCCGCAGGGCGTAAATCGGTGGTGGCAAGATCGGGAATGCTGCGCGAGAAAATGGCGCCAAAGCCTTGCGGGTCGGTGCGCCAGCCCATGATGTCGGTGGTGCCAGGCCAGGTGTGTTCGCCCATATGCTCGAATGCGCCGAGACCCTGGCCGTTGGTTGATATCACACAAGCGGCGGCGCCATCGCCAAACAGGGCGGTGGCGATGATGTTGGATTTGGTCATTTCATCGGGCCGGAAGGCCAGGGTGCAAAGTTCGATCACCGCCACAATCACCATCGAGCCAGGTTCCGCCGCTGCCAGCCGCGCGGCCAGCGACAGGCCCGAGGCTCCGCCCGCGCATCCGAGGCCAAACACCGGCACGCGCTTCACATCATCGCGAAAACCCAGCTCATGGAGAACGCGCGCTTCAATGGAAGGCGTGGCAACGCCGGTGGACGACACCATGACGATGGTATCCACAGCGCTGGCCGCCACACCCGCTTGCGCAAGAGCGTCACCCACAATCCGGCGGAAGAGCTTGGCTGCGCCTTCGATGAAAGCTTCTGTGCGCTCCGGCCAGCCCTGTTCGGCGCGAAACCAGTCATAGGGCTTCACCGAATAGCGCCGGTTGATTCCAGAATTGCCGTAGACCGGCATCATCCGCTCAAAATCCACATGGCGCTGCCCGAAAATTTCGGTGGCGACGCGGATGACCTCGGCGGTTTCAAGAACATGCTCTGGAACAGTCGTGGCGAGGCTCAGCAGTTTTGCGGACATGCAACACTTCTACACGCATGGACGCTCACCGCAAACGGCTTGTGTCTTTCACGATCGCCTCGCGGTGGGCGGCATAAAGGCCGGTGGCGACAATCAGGCCCATGCCAACGATCGCCAGAAAATCGGGGAATTCGCCAAACACCATGATGCCAGAGAAGATGGCAAACACCACAATGGAATAGCGAAAGGGCGCTGTCGCTGACATATTGCCAAGCCGCAGCGTGCTGACCATGAACAGGTATCCCAGCCCCAGGAATAGCGCTGCCGCCGCAAGACAGGCGATTTGCCAGACTTGCGGCACAACAAAATTTTCCGTGGCCGCCAGCGCCAGTCCACCCAGGGTCACAAACACGGCATTGGCGAGGGCGATGATCAGGGTTGGCACTTTGGCGGGAATGACCCGGGTTACCAGATCGCGCAGCGCCACCGCCAGCACAATGCCCAGCGCCATCGCGTCATAGAGCGTGAAACTGGCGGGCGAGGGCCTTACAATCAGCATGACACCCAGAAAGCCCAGCGCAATCGCCGAAGAGCGCCGCCAGCCCACGCGCTCGCCCAGGAACAGCACTGAAAACACCGCAACGACCAGCGGCACTGCCTGCAGGATCGCCGTGAGATTGGCAATTTCCATGTGCATCAGGGCGGTGACAAACAGCAGCGAGCCAATCAGATCGAGCCCTCCCCGCGCCATCACCTGGCGGCTGGCCATTTGCGCCAAGTCGTCCAAAACCCCTTGCTGCGCGCAAACCGCAAAGATCATCAATGCCGAGAGCGCGCCCCTGATCCAGACAATCTCGCCCACTGGCAGGCTCGCGCCCACGACTTTCACAAAACTGTCATTGGTGACAAAACACGCCATGGCGAGAACCATGTAAAGTCCGGCGCGGAGGGTCTTGTGCTGGGGAAGGAAACGGGCGGGCATGGGGGCTTATTGGGGGATGCAGCCCCCATGTCCAGCGCCGCCGCGTAATGGCTGCCATGCGGATCAAGCCGCCCGGAGCATGAAGTCCACATGGATGGCGTCGTGGGGAAAGGCGATTTTTCGGTTGGCCACGCGCTCGATCACGCCTGCGTCGAGCAGGGCGTGAACATCGCCGTGCACGGCTTTGACATCGCGCTCCACGGCGCGCGCCACTGCCCGCAGCGTCATCGGGCCTTTCCCAGCCATGGCTTTGAGAAGGTCAAGGCGCTTGGGGCCGAGAACCTTCCACAGCAAATCGGCGGTGGCAAAGGACAGGTGGGCGCCCTGCGGTTTCCCGGAAAACGCCGCCAGCATCCGGCGCGAGACATCGGCGGGGGTCGCGATGGTCACCGTCAGAACATTCATTTTTGTGTCCTCCATTTGCCGGATTTTGTCGACCAATTCACCGAAACAAGTCGGCATGAGACCCGGTCGCGGCCAATTCGATGAAGTCTTCGCTGATGTCATCGATCTAGAGCCAGTCTGGTTCGTTGTGACATTCCCAGTTGCCGAAATACTCGCCGCTCAATTTATGTGGGCGTTTCAAGTTTTCCGGGGTTCTGTCCGCGTTTGAGGACACGCTTGTAATCCCGCCTGAAGCGTGTTGATTGAATGATCTTCCGCATTCACGCCGATCAGTCGTTCAAA
>JANOTU010000554.1:0-2846 GCA_031416515.1 Hyphomicrobiales bacterium | reverse complement strand
GTTTTCGCTCTGGTAAGTGGAAAGGCCGGGATCGGCGGCGCCAGTCACTTGCTCAATGGGCGCGGAGCCGCCTTCCGCTGTGGCGGTGAAAGAGGCGGTGCGCACCGTGATGACTTTTGTTTTGTCCGTCGACTGAACAGTCTGCACGGCGTTGCCCGCATAGATGAGGCGCACGAAAGTATCGGGTGCGACGACCTCGGCGATGTCGGAGACCTGCATGACATCAAGCAAGGCGGCCACACGCGGCATGAAATTCTTGCCATTGGTGGTGGCGGCGGCAATGATGTGGCTGTAACTGCCAGCCAGTTCCACAATGACGGCGGCCATGGGCTCGGCCAGTGGGCGCTCCAGGGCAGCGCTCTCGACATGCAGCACTTTGGCGATGCCGGAAAGTTTTGCTGCCTGCGCCGCAGCGCCAGCGGCATTGTGGCCCGCCACCAGCACATGAATGTCGCCGCCCATTTGCGCCGCAGCGGTCAACGCCTTGTGGGTCGCGTCTTTCACTTGCGCATTGTCGTGTTCGGCGATGAGGAGAATGGTCATCAGATAGCTCCTGCTTCTTTCAGCTTGGCGACGAGTTCGGCAGGCGATGACACTTTGACACCGGCCAGGCGCTTTGGCGGCTCCACGGTTTTCAAAACCTTGTGGCGGGGGGTCACGTCCGCGCCGTAATCGGCGGGTGTTTTTTCATCGAGCGGCTTCTTCTTGGCCTTCATGATGTTGGGCAGGGACGCATAGCGCGGGGTATTGAGGCGCAAGTCGGTGGTGACAATCAGCGGCATTTTGACGTTGAGGGTCTGCAAGCCGCCGTCGATTTCGCGGGTGATGGTGGCCCAGCCGTCACCGGGTTCCAGCTTCGAGCAGAAGCTCGCCTGCGCCCAGCCGAGCAGCGCCGCCAGCATCTGGCCGGTCTGGTTGCAGTCATCATCTATGGCCTGCTTGCCGAGGATGACGATATCGGGCTTTTCCGCCTCAACGATGCCCTTGAGAATTTTGGCGATGCCAAGCGGCTCCACGTAAGCGTCATGCTTGACCAGAATGGCCCGGTCAGCGCCCATGGCGAGGGCGGTGCGCAGGGTTTCCTGCGATTGCTGCGGGCCAACAGACACAGCGATCACCTCCGTGGCCTTGCCCTGTTCTTTAAGGCGCACGGCCTCCTCGATGCCGATCTCGTCGAACGGGTTCATCGACATCTTGACATTGGCCAGTTCCACGCCCGAGCCATCGGCGCGCACCCGGATTTTGACATTGTAATCGACAACACGCTTGACAGCGACGAGAATTTTCATGAACGCCCTTTTTGGAAATTGCGGCGGAACCTAGAGACGGGGAGGCTTTTAGTCAATCAGTCGCCCACCCGGATCAGCAGCTTTGAGCGCAGCAGAAGGGTGATCACCACGCCTGCGGCAAATCCGCCGATATGGGCCCACCAGGCGACCTCTGCGCCCTCATCGATGATGACGCTGACAATCTGCAGGAGCAGCCAGCCGCCAATCACCCACAGCACGCCAATGCGGATGGGCAGGCGCAGGAAGAGGACGATCCAGATGCGCGCTTTTGGATAGAGCAGGCCGTAAGCCCCCAGCACCCCGGCCACAGCGCCTGAAGCGCCGATCAGCGGCGAGGTTGACAGGGGCGACATCGCCACATGAGCAAGCCCGCCCGCCACCCCGCAAAGAATATAGAAAATCGCAAAAGCCGGGTAGCCAAAGGCATCCTCGATATTGTCGGCGAAGACCCAGAGGAACAGCATGTTGGTGCCCAGGTGCCACCAGCCCGCATGCAGAAACATATAGGTGAAAACCGTGGCAGGTTCAGGTATCGGCTCGAAACCAACTGATGAGATATGCCCGGTCAATTCGCTGGGGACAATGCCATAGCCAAATGCCACCGTGGCCAGCAGTTGATCGGAGGTGAAGGCCCCGGTGATCAGAAAGATCACCAGATTGGCAATCAGGATGGCGACCGTCACATATTGAAAGCGGATGATCCTGAGCGGCGTGTCATCATGCAGCGGCACAAACATCAGCGGGTCTTCCCCGGCACCCAGAGAACATCGCCGGAGCCTTGCCCATTGGCCCAGCGGCTGGCCACAAAGAAAAAATCCGACAGCCGGTTGATATAAGCGATGGCCCCGGTGCTCACATGCTCGCCGCTTTCGGCTTTGAGTTCCACAATCAACCGTTCAGCCCGGCGGCAAATGGTGCGCGCCAGATGCAGGTGCGCCGCGGCCGGGTGCCCGCCGGGGAGCACAAAAGAGCGCAAAGGCGCGAGTTCGGCATTAAGCTCATCAATTTCCGTTTCGAGTCGCTCATATTGCTTGGGCAAGATCCGCAGCGGCTCATAGTCCAGCTTCTCGCCAGTGTCGGGTACACACAAATCAGCGCCCAGATCAAACAGCTCGTTCTGGATCCGCCCCAGCATGGCATCAAGCTTCGGCATCTCCACCGTATGCAGCCGCACAATGCCCACCACCGCATTGGTTTCATCCACGGTGCCATAAGCCTGAATGCGGATATGCGCCTTGGAAACGCGGGCACCGGAACCCAGCCCGGTCTCGCCGCCATCGCCGGTGCGGGTATAAATGCGGTTGAGCACGACCATTGGGGTTATCCTTCGCGCTCAGGCGGCTTTACGCGCCTTGAAAGTCACGCGCACCTCAATATCCCTGTCGAGCTTGCCCAGGATATCAATCATCCGGTCAAGGGTGAAGCGGCGCAACTGGGTATTGCGGATGCGGGAGAACTCGGAATGGGCGACGCCTATCAATTTTTCGGCGTCGCGCGTTGAAAGCTTTCGCGCATCGAGGATATGAATGATTTTTGCGGCAAGAATTGCGCGGGCCT
>JANOTU010000553.1:0-5723 GCA_031416515.1 Hyphomicrobiales bacterium | reverse complement strand
ACCATATCGCCCACTTACATGCGCGCCGCCAAATCATTGGGAGCCAAACCGGCCTATGCCTTTGTTCGGGTTTACATGCCGCAGACATTGCCGGGTGTTGCAGCGGGCTGTTTGCTGACGTTTATTTTGAGCCTGGGATATTACATCACGCCGGCGCTGGTGGGGGGCCCAACTGACAACATGATTGCGGGCTTCATCGATTCGGCCATGAACTTTGAATACAACTGGGGCAAGGCATCAGCGCTCGGCACGGTTTTGCTGAGCGCCACGCTGATCCTTTACTATGTCTACAACCGGCTGGTTGGCATCGACAAAATGAAGCTGGGTTGATCATGGCGCTGCCTGCCTATGCCACCACATCGGAGAGAATTGCCCACTGGGCCTTGCGGGTCTTTGTCGGGCTGGTGCTCTTGTTCCTGATCTCGCCCATCCTGGCCATTATGCCGCTCTCGTTCAATTCGGATACCTATTTCACCTATCCCATGCCGGGTTTTTCACTGCGCTGGTATGAAGATTTTTTCGGCAATGAGCGCTGGCAGAAAGCGCTCCGCACCAGCATTGTGCTGGCCCTTGGCACAACAGTGCTTGCCACAACGCTTGGCACCCTTGCCGCCCTGGGGTTGGCGCGCGCCAATCTGCCAGCGCGGGCCACCATCATGGCGATCCTGATTTCCCCCATGATCGTGCCGGTGATCATCTCGGCCATCGGCATGTTTTTCTTCTACGCCAGATGGGGCCTGGCTGGCACGATGGTGGGTTTGATCCTCGCCCACACAGCGCTGGCAACGCCGTTTGTGGTGATCACAGTCACCGCAACGCTTTCGAGTTTCGACAAGACGCTGATGCGCGCCGGTGAAAGCCTTGGCGCATCGCCCCGCACGGTGTTCTTCCGGGTCGTCATGCCGTTGATTTTGCCGGGCATGATTTCAGGCGCGCTGTTTGCCTTTGTCACATCATTCGACGAGGTCATCGTTGTGCTGTTTGTGGCAGGCCCGGAACAGAACACCCTGCCGCGCCAGATGTTCTCCGGCATCCGCGAACTGATCTCGCCGACGATAACTGCAGCCGCCAGCGTGCTGATTGTGTTCTCCACCGCCATGCTGCTCATCGTCGAAATGCTGCGCCGCCGAAGCGAGAGGCTGCGCGGGATCAGGGTGTGATGGCTCTTGGCCGCTATAAGACCTGCTTGAAAAGTCCGGTGGGTGCGTATTTATAGACAGCGCCGTTGTCAGAAAAGTCTGGCGCGCACATCGGTACGATTTGCAGGGCGACTTCATCTGGTGTCGGCAGGGTCAGCGGATCTTCGCCCGGCATGGCGAGGCTGCGCATCTTTGTGCGCACCGGGCCGGGGCTGAAGCAATTAACCCGCAGGTTTGTGGTGGCCACTTCGCCGGCATAGACTTTCATCATGGCTTCAAGCGCTGCCTTGCTCACCGAATAGCTGCCCCAATAGGGCCAGCATCTATAGGCCAACCCCGAAGTTACAAACACCGCGCGACCAGCGTCGGAAGCGCGCAACAAGGGATCAAGCGAGCGGATCAGGCGGTAGTTGGCGGTGACATTGACGGCCATCACCTCGTCCCAAAGCTTGGGCTCGATATGCGCCATGGGAGTGAGTTTGCCGAGCAGGCCCGCATTGCCGAGAAAAATATCAAGCTTCTTCCAGCGTTCGAATATCGTTGCACCGAGACGGTCCAGGGCAGGGTAGTCAGTGACGTTGACCGGCACCAGTGTGGCTGCGCCGCCGATGGATTTGATTTCGTCATCAAGCTCCACCAGTCCGCCCTCGGTGCGGGCGAGCGCTATCACGTGAGCGCCTTCTTTTGCCAAGGCCAGCGCTGCGGCGCGACCCAGTCCACGCGAGGCACCGGTGACCAGCGCCACCCGGCCCGAAAGCAAACCAGCCATGCTCAGCCGGCTTCCGCCAGCAGCGACAATTGCTGCTTGCCGCGCTCGCCGGTAAGATCGGTCAAGGGTGTTGGGTAATCGCCGGTGAAGCAATGATCGGTGAATTGCGGGCGGTGCGGATCGCGGCGCTCATAGCCTGCGGCGCGGTAGGTGCCATCGACCGACAGGAACGCCAGCGAGGTGACGCCGATAAAGGCGCGCATCTCTTCGAGCGTGCGGGTGGCGGCGAGCAGTGATTTTTGTTCCGGCGTGTCAATGCCGTAGAAATCGGGGTGCTTGATTGGCGGGCTGGAAATCCGCATGTGGACTTCGCGGGCACCTGCTTCATACATCATCTGCACAATCTTCACCGACGTGGTGCCGCGCACAATGGAATCATCGACCAGCACAATGCGTTTTCCCGAAACCACGGCGCGGTTGGCATTGTGCTTGAGCTTGACGCCGAGCGAGCGAATGGTCTGGGTGGGCTCAATGAAGGTGCGGCCCACATAATGGTTGCGGATGATGCCAAGCTCAAAGGGAATGCCGGTTTGCTGCGAAAACCCAAGTGCGGCGGGAACGCCCGAATCCGGGATGGGGACGACGACATCGGCCTCAACTTGCGATTCAAGCGCCAGTTGCCGCCCCATGGCTTTGCGCACTTCGTAAATCGAGCGGCCACCCAGCATGGAGTCGGGCCGTGAGAAATAGATATATTCGAAGATACAAGGCCGGGCCTGCTGTTTGGGAAAGGGCCGCAGCGATTCAATGCCGTCTTCGGAAATCACCACGACTTCGCCATTCTCGACTTCGCGGACGAATTTGGCGCCGATGATGTCAAGCGCGCAGGTCTCGGAGCAGAGAATATAAGCACCGTTGAGTTCTCCCAGAATGAGCGGGCGAATACCGAGCGGATCGCGGGCACCAATGAGCTTCGTGTTGGTGAGAGCCACCAGCGCATAAGCGCCTTCAAGCGAACGCAGCGCATCGATGTAACGCTCGACCATGCGGGTTTTTTGTGATTTGGCGACGAGGTGCAATATGACCTCGGTATCGGAGGTGGACTGGCAGATGCAGCCCTGGGCGATGAGCTCGCGGCGCAAGGTCAAGCCGTTGGTGATGTTGCCATTGTGCGCCACGGCGAATCCGCCGGTTGCAAGTTCGGCAAACAGCGGCTGCACATTGCGCAGGATGGTCTCGCCGGTGGTGGAATAGCGCACATGGCCCAGCGCCATGTTGCCCTTTAAGCGGTCAATGATCTTGGCGCTGGAGAAATGATCGCCCACCAGCCCCAGCCGCCGCTCGGTTTGGAAGCGCTCACCGTCGAATGACACAATTCCTGCGGCTTCCTGGCCCCGGTGTTGAAGGGCGTGAAGGCCAAGCGCGGTAAGAGCCGCCGCATCGGGGTGGCCGAAAATACCGAAAACGCCGCACTCTTCCCGAAGGCGGTCACCATCAAGATCAAAGGCATCATTCATGGCGTGGCGCCGGGAGGCGGGCTTTGGCCAATGGCGGGTTCAGTTCCCGTACCTTCAATCAGTGTGTCCAAGCCTTGTGTGTCCGTACCCTGATAGCCGGGCTCGCCTTCGACGGGGAGCTTGGGGGCAGGGGCTGGTTCAAGATCTTTGAGGAGCGCTGTATCAGACAGGGTCTTGGCAATATCGGGCGGCACATAGGCGATCAGCATTTCGCCAGCCATCTTGATAATGGGAAGGCTTCGCGCCTCGCGCACCCAGGTTGCCTGCTTGTCGAAAGGGGCCAGCCAGCCGTAAAACAGATAGGCGATCACCACCACGGCAAAGCCCCGCGCGAGGCCATAGAGAAAGCCCAGTGTACGGTCAAAAGCGCCGACTGCGGAATCCACCACCCGGTCGGAAATCTTGACACTGATCACCGACACCACCACCAGAACAACAATGAAGGCAACCGCGCCCACGGCGATTTGCGCCAGAATCGGCTTGTCCACATATGGCATCACCAGATCACTGCGCTTCTGCTGCTGGATGGCGAAATAAGCGGCCCCTGCGCCCAAGCCCCATGCCAGCAGTGACAAGACTTCGCGGGTGAAGCCACGCATCAGCGCCAGAATACCGGAGAGCAACATGATGCCGACGAGGATAATATCAAGAATCTGGAATGGCATGCGCAGGTCCTACACTGTAAAGCTGCCCGCCTTATAGTCGGCTTCGGGGCTTCGTTCTAGGCGATTCGTAAATGTCCCCGGTGCTGTGCGGCGCTCCAGGCCACGAGGTCCAGAATGGTTGCCATGGGTTTGATCCTGATGCCTTTTGATTGCGACGCATCATCGGCGGCGATTACGGCCTCCTTGAGGCCGAGTTTCTGCGCCTCCTTGAGCCGGGCCTCTGTCTGGCCCACCGGGCGGATGGCGCCAGACAGTGCGACTTCGCCGAAAATGGCGGTGCCCGGCGGGATGATGGTGCCGGTGAGAGAAGAGAGCAGGGCTGCGGCCACAGCCAGATCGGCGGCGGGCTCGCGCACTTTGAGGCCGCCCGCCACATTGAGATAGACATCATTGGGCCCGATCACCACCCCGGCGCGGGCTTCCAGCACAGCGAGAATCATCGAGAGACGATTTGAATCCCAGCCCACGGTGGTGCGGCGCGGGGTGCCCAGCGGCGAGGGCGCGACCAGCGCCTGAACTTCAATGAGGAGGGGCCGTGTGCCCTCCATCCCGGCAAAAATGGCAGTGCCGGGTGTTGGGTTTTCACTGGACCCCATGAACAGGCGCGAGGGGTTGGTGACTTCGGCCAAGCCGCCATCCGACATCTCGAACACGCCGATTTCATCGGTGGGGCCGAAGCGGTTTTTCACCGCGCGCAAAATGCGGAACTGGTGACCCCGGTCGCCCTCGAAATACAGCACCGTATCCACCATATGCTCGATCACCTTGGGGCCGGCGATCTGGCCATCCTTGGTGACGTGGCCCACCAGCAGCATGGCTGTGCCCTTTTGCTTGGCAAAGCGAATCAGTGCCTCAGCGCCGGCCTTGAGCTGCGACACCGTGCCGGGAGCCGCCTCAATCACCGGAGACCACAGGGTCTGGATTGAATCAATCACCGCAACCGAAGGAATGGCCCCCTCGCTCAGCGTGGCGATGATGTCACTGACATTGGTTTCCGTGGCCAGAAGAACCGAACTGTCGGCCAAGCCCAGTCGTTCAGCCCGCAGCCGCACCTGAGCGATGGCCTCTTCGCCGGAGACATAAACCACCCGCTCGCCTTTCCGCGCCAAAGCCGCCAGAGCCTGCAACAGAAGCGTTGATTTGCCGATGCCTGGATCACCACCAATCAAAACCCCTGAGCCCGGCACAAAACCACCACCGGCCACCCGGTCGAGTTCGCCAATGCCCGTGGTGATGCGCGGTGGCGCTGGACTATCGCCTTTCAGCCCGACGAGGCGCGATGGCTTGCCCTTGGGCATGGAAGCCCCCTTGGCCCCCGATACGGGCACAGCAGCCTGCTCCTCAACAATGCTGTTCCATCCGCCACAACTGTCGCAACGCCCGGACCATTTGGACGAAGCCGAACCACAGGACTGGCACACGAATGAATTGAGTTTTGACATGATTCTCCATGTATCAGAACAATACAAGAACGCAAGAGAATTATTCCATTAAAAAGTTATTCTTGTTTGGAAGCCGCAGGCAAAGTTCTGCCTACTGTGGTCCCGACGATTGGAGACCGGATGAAAAAGAAGGGTTGCGTGGGCGCTTGGCCTTTCGCAAAAAAACTGCCGGGAGCCACCCGGCTGGCTGCGCTACTCAGCTGCCACCCACGTTACGGCCTCTTTTCGGTCTTCCGGGGGAACGTGCGGAT
>JANOTU010000552.1:0-7269 GCA_031416515.1 Hyphomicrobiales bacterium | reverse complement strand
TGAGTCGTATTTTGAGGCAAAAAGATGTGTGCATCCCTTAGCCCCGCAAGGGGGGGAAGGGGAAGTTACGCGCCAATTGAGTCATGCCTACTCCGCCACATCCACGTTCTGGAACTCATGCGCGCCAAACGGGCTGATCTTGTAGCCCGAAACTTCCTTGCGCACGGGCTCGAACACAGTGGAATGGGCGATGTTCAGCCAGGCCACGCCGTCGCGGTGCTGCTTCTGCATCTCCTGGTAGATTTTTGCGCGCTCCGCCTGGTCGGTCAGCGAGCGGGCTTTCATCATGTTCTCGTTGAACTTGGGATCACACCATTTGGAGATGTTCTGTCCAGCCGGTTTCCCGTCCTTGTCGCAACCGGCGAGGAAGAAGAAATTATCCGGATCGCCATTGTCGCCGGTCCAGCCGAGCAGGCCCAACTGATGTTCGCCCGCTTGCAGGCGTTTGCGGTACTCGCCCCACTCATAGGACACCAGCGTGGCCGTAATGCCAACCTTGGCCAAATCCGCCTGCATCATTTCCGCCATGCGCTTGGCATTGGGGTTGTAGGGGCGCTGCACCGGCATCCACCACAGATCCGTGGCGAGGTTTTCAACGCCAGCGGCTTTCAGCATTTCCTTGGCTTTTTCGGGGTTGTACTCATAGTCCGCCGTGGCCTCGTCATAGGACCACATGGTGGGCGGAATTGGGTTCTTGGCCTTCTGGCCAGCGCCCTGATAGACTTCCTTGAGGATGGAATCGCGGTCTATGGCCATGGCGATGGCCTGGCGCACTTCCACCTTGTCGAAGGGCGGCTTTTGTGCGTTCATCGAGAGATAGCCGATGTTGAGACCGGCCTGGGAGAGCAACTGCACGTCGGCGTCCTTGCCCATGGCCTCAAGATCAGCCGGGTTGGGCGCAATCATCACATGGCATTCCTTGGCCTTGATCTTGGCGTAGCGCGCGGTGGGGTCTGGCGTTATCGCATAAATAAGATCATCAACCTTGGGCTTGCCTGCCCAGCCATTAAAGGCCTTGAAGCGGATAACGGCGTCCTTCTGATAGGCTTCAAACGAGAACGAACCGGTGCCGACGGGAATTTGGTCAAACTGTTCCGGGGTTCCCCGGTCCATCAGGAACTTGGCATATTCAGCCGAATGGATGGTGGCGAAATCCATGGCGAGATTGGCCATGATCGGCGCGTTGGGTTCTTTCAGCTTCATGATGACGGTGAGATCATCAGCGCCCTTCTCCACCGAAACCAGAAGGTCGGGCATGCCCATGTCGTTGAAATAGTCATAAGCGCCGCCGGAAACTTTGGCGTAAGGGTGATCGGGCTTCTGCTGGCGCTCAAACGACCAGATCACATCCTCAGCGGTGAGATCGCGGGTCGGCATGAAGCCATTGATGCCGCCGTGGAACTTGACACCGGCGCGGAGCTTGAAGGTTATGGTGAGGCCATCAGCCGAGACCTCATATTTTTCTGCAAGCGCCGGCTCAACCCCGGTCGAGCCCGGCGTGAACTGCACCAACTTGTTGTAAACTGGCCGCGCCGCATCAAGGCTGGTGCCGGTTGTGTTCATGGCGGGGGTGAAGTTCTCCGGTGATCCTTCCGAGCAGTAAACCAGTGATTTTGCGTGAGCGGTTCCCGCCACCAGCATCGTTGATGCCAGCAACGCAGCGCCGAAAAGCTTGTTGAATTTCATCATTATACTCCCTGATTAGCCAGCGCCCCAAGGGCGCGTGAGTTCAACTAAGCACGTTTTGTCCGGATGATCAAAATCGGGAAGGCGAGATGTCCGACAAGACCAAACCCTCGGCCTCTACCTCCGCTGGCGCCGCTTTGCCGCCCGCCAGCGCGGCGGCAAGGCGGGAAATCGCTGGCGCTGTCTGGATGCCGTAGCCGCCCTGGCCGATGAGCCAGAAGAAGCCTGCGTGTATGGGATCAAAGCCGATCACCGGATTTCCGTCTGGCGAAAATGAGCGGAGGCCACCCCAGCTGTGCTCGACATGGGTGACTTCGATGTCCACGGCCTGGTGGAACCGGTCGATGCCCTCGGCCAGCGCCATGTCATCGCTGTAAGCGTCATGGGGATCAACCGGGGTGGCGTCGGCGGGCGATACCAGCAGCTTGCCGCTTTGCGGCTTGCAGTACCAAGTCTCGCCCACATCGCTCGTCATGGGCCAGGCCATGGAACCCACCGGGCCTGCGATCACAGCCATGGAGCGGCGCTTGGGCTGCAGGCCGATGGCGGCAACGCCTGAGAGCTTGGCTACATGATCACCCCAGGCACCGGCGGCATTGATGATGATTTGCGCGCGGTATTGCCCCCGCGATGTTGTCACCAGCCAGCCAGTCCCCTTCTCGGTTGCCGTCACAGGCTCAGCGCAAACCAGCTTGCCACCGCGCGATTTGAACAAGCGGATGAAATCCTGATGCAAGAGATCGACATCAATATCAGCGGTGCCGGGATCAAGAATGGCGCGGGTGGCGTAGCCATCGCGCAGCAGTGGAAATTTGGATTTCACTTCGGAAAGCGTGGCTTCGCGCATTCCTTGCTGCTCAGCTATGAGTTTCTCAAAGGCCTGGGACTGTTCGGGCGGCATGAGAAAAATTGTCTCGCGCGGCGTGAGATAGCCGCCCTTGGAGAAGAACTCACGCGAGGCCCGCGTCAAAGCCCGGATCGGCGCTGGCCCGTAATTCGGTTCGTAAGCCGCAGCCGAGCGCCCGGTGGTGTGATAACCGGGGCGGGGTTCCTTTTCGAGGATCAGAACCTTGTGGGTTTCCGCCAGATGGGCCGCGACTGAAGCGCCTGCGATGCCGGCGCCGATGACGACGAAATCAAATTCACAGCTCATTGCCTCGCTGATACCCGCCCTGCCAGTGAATCGCAAACCCGCCGCCCGGCGTGCCCCTTATCCTCACCATATGGTGCCCGCGCGCCTTCGCGGGCCTCGAAGGGCCGGCGCAGGTTGAACCAGTCCTTCGAGGCTCGCAAGGGCTCGCACCTCAGGACGAGGGTTGGGGGAGTGCGGCAGGCCGCTCCTCCCGCTCTCCATTGCCGGGCTGAACATCAAGGCCGGTGATGGAGAGTGAGGAAATCATCTGCGATCATCCGCGTCATCCGCGTCATCTGCGGATAAAGCCTGGCCGCGATTGCCCCTTGCGCCAGGCGCGCGCCCCGTTCATTCTGTGGCCATCATGACAAATTTCAACCAACCCGTTTCCGGCCTCGTCACCCCGCGCTTTGGCGGGGTTGCCACGTTCATGCGGCTTCCCCATGTGCCGCTGGAGGAGGCCAAGGATATCGATATTGGGCTTGTTGGCATTCCCTGGGATGGCGGCACCACCAACCGGCCTGGCCCCCGCCACGCGCCCCGGCAGATGCGCGATCAGTCTTCCATGGTGCGGCGCATGCACCAGACATCACATATTGTGCCGTATGATCTTGCCAATGTCGCTGATCTTGGCGACTGCCCGGTGAACCCCGCCAATGTTGAAGACGCGCTGGCGCGTGTCGAGAAATATTTCAAGAGGCTGGTGGCCAAAGGCATCCGGCCCCTGTCAGCGGGCGGTGATCATCTCGCCTCGCTCCCCGTGCTGCGCGCGGTTGGCGAGAAGCGCCCTGTGGGCATGATTCATTTTGATGCGCACACCGATCTTTATGACAGCTATTTCGGCGGCTTCAAATATACCCACGGCACGCCGTTCAGACGCGCCATTGAAGAAGGTGTCTTGGACCCCAAGCGCACCATCCAGATTGGCCTGCGGGGCTCGATGTATGATCTTGAAGATTTCGAGTACGGCGAGAAAATGGGCGTGCGGCTGGTGCGCATCGAGGAGGCCATGGAGAAAGGTCCCAAGGCGATCATGGCGGAGGCCCGCCAGATTGTCGGCGACGGCCCCACCTATGTGAGTTTTGACATCGACATGCTCGACCCCGTCTACGCGCCGGGAACGGGAACGCCGGAGGTGGGCGGCTTCACTACATTCCAAGCCCAGCAGATGCTCCGTGAACTCCGGGGATTGAACATCATCGGTGCCGACGTGGTCGAAGTCTCGCCGCCTTTTGATCCCTCGGGGATGACAGCTTACGCCGGTGTGGTCATGCTGTTTGAGATCCTCTGCTCAATGGCTGAGGATGTGGCCAAACGCCGGGGATAACGCGTCAAGGCCAGCCTTTCGGAGCCGGAGGCGTGGCACGGAACACGGAGCGCACGAGGGCCCGCGTCTCCGGCGACACGCGCATTGGCTGATGACCGGGCATGAGGCGTCCGTTGACGTGCATCGTCTCCACAAGTTCGTCCAGGCTCTCGATGTTCAGCCAGGTCATGGCGGCGCGGTGGCCGATCTTGCCCTTCTCCAATTTCGCCAGCACATCGGCGAGAGAACAGCCCTTGAGATCATCATTCACCGCCAAAACTCCTTCGCAGCCAGCTTGAACGTATTTTCTTTGTCAGTCCTGTTTTCTCGTAAGGCACCATGGGCGTCTTGCGCGTCGCGTTTATTTGTTCGACGAGGTTCAAGGCCTCAGGGAGCAAGCCTTCGCGGTGCAAAGTCAGGAGCCAGCCCGTTGTATTCAGCAGGTGCACATTTTTGAGGCGGGCTATGCGAAGTTCCATGATATCAGGGTCTTCAAAAAGAACGAGTGGCACAAAGCCTGGGCCACTGGTTCCCGCCAACAGCGAGGCGTACTCATCGACCGCGATCTCGCCCAGATTTCGGCTTGGCTCATCCGGGTTGCGAGCACGGCGTATCTTATACCCCACGCCTACATTGGTCTCAATGACTTCAATACGGTTATGAAGCCGCGTTAGCGCCAGAGTGACTTCGCCTCGGGGATCATTCTCGAGCTTGGTGATTTCGAAATACACCTGATCGACAATCTTGATCGGCACCGTAAAGCTTCCCAGCAAATTGAGGCGGCCGATACGCGCCAGCGTCAGAATCGGGCTGGCATCGGGAATGACAACGGCAACATCAACAGTCTTGCGGATCATCTTGCCGGACCAATCCTACCTCTAGAGTTTCACGCCCAGAATATCCGCGACTGTGAAGATGTCCTTGTCGCCGCGGCCGCACAGGTTCATGACCATGAGGTGGTCTTTCGGGAGATCGGGGGCGATTTTGGTGACGTGGGCAAGGGCATGCGATGGCTCCAGCGCGGGAATGATGCCTTCGAGTGTGCAGCAGAGCTGGAAGGCCTTCAAAGCTTCCTTGTCGGTGGCGGCGACATATTCGACGCGGCCCATGTCGTGCAACCAGGAATGCTCAGGCCCGATGCCGGGGTAATCGAGGCCGGCTGAAATCGAATGGCCTTCGGTGATCTGGCCGTCGTCATCCATGAGGAGATAAGTGCGGTTGCCGTGCAGGATGCCGGGCTTGCCGCCGGTGATGGAGGCCGCGTGTTTTTTGGTGCGAAGGCCAAGGCCTGCGGCTTCAACGCCGATGATGCGCACGCTGCTGTCATCAAGGAAGGGGTGGAACAGGCCCATGGCATTGGAGCCGCCGCCGATGGCGGCCACTAAAGAATCCGGCAGGCGGCCTTCGCGCTTCTGCATTTGCTCTTTGGTTTCGCGGCCAATCACCGATTGGAAATCGCGCACCATTTCGGGATAGGGGTGTGGGCCGGCGACTGTGCCGATGCAGTAGAAGGTGTCCTCGACATTGGCGACCCAGTCGCGCAGCGCCTCGTTGAGGGCGTCTTTCAATGTGCGCGAACCAGACAGCGCTGGAACGACCGTGGCCCCCAGAAGCTTCATGCGGAAGACGTTTGGCTTCTGGCGCTCGATATCGACCTCGCCCATATAGACCACGCATTCAAGGCCAAAGCGCGCGCAAGCCGTGGCGGTGGCGACACCGTGCTGGCCGGCGCCGGTTTCGGCGATGATGCGCTTCTTGCCCATGCGCCGTGCCAGGAGAATTTGGCCCATGACATTGTTGATCTTGTGGGCGCCAGTGTGGTTGAGCTCGTCGCGCTTGAAATAGATTTTGGCACCGCCCAAATGCTCGGTCAGGCGCTCGGCGAAATAGAGCGGGCTGGGGCGACCCACATAATGCTCCAGGAAGGAGTCAAGCTCCTCCTGAAAAGTGTGATCGGCCTTGGCGTGCTTGTAGGCTTGTTCCAGTTGGAGGATGAGCGGCATCAAGGTTTCAGCGACAAAGCGGCCGCCATAGATGCCAAAGCGGCCATTCTCGTCAGGGCCAGTGCGGAAGGAATTGACGGGGGGAATGTTCATGGAACTCCTTCTAGCGGGCCGCCTTCGCCGCCTCAATGAATTTCCAGATCAGGTTGGCGTCCTTCTTGCCGGGGGCGGATTCCACGCCGGAAGAGACATCGACAATGGCGGCTCCGGTCATGGCGATGGCTTTGGCGACATTCGCCGCGTTGAGGCCGCCGGAGAGCATGAAGTCTTGCTGCTTGCCCAGAAGTCTCCAATCAAAAGGCAGTCCATTGCCGCCGGGGAGCGGGGCCTCTGGGTGCTTGGCGTCGAACAGGATCAGGCAGGAATAGTCGCGCGCCGAGGCGACATCGGCGGTGTCTTGCACTTTGATGGCCTTGATGAGGGGCTTGGCCGTGAGGGCGGCAAGGGCTTCGATGCGGGCCGGGGTTTCGTTGCCATGGGCCTGGAAATAATCCGGATTCACGGCGTGGTTGATATCGAGGACGGCCTGATCATCGGCATCAACGATGAGGGCAACGATTTTAGCCTTGCCGCGGGCGCGAGCGGCGAGCTTCGCGGCTTGGTCAAGCGCGACATGGCGCGGGCTTTTGGGGAAGAACACAAGACCCACGAAATCAGCGCCGGCCGCCAGGGCCGCATCCAGTGTCTCAGGCGTCGAGAGGCCGCAGATTTTGACTTCAACGGTCATGAAGGATGGTTCTTGCAGCGGCCACGGGATCATCCGCCCCCGTGATGGCGCGGCCGATCACCAGGATGTCGGCGCCGGATGCAAGGGCCGAGGCCGGGGTTGCGACGCGCTTTTGGTCCTGGGTGGCTGTGTCTGCGGGGCGGATGCCGGGGACGATGGTGAGGAAGCTTTTGGATGTCGCCTGCTTGATGCCTGCCACATCGTGGGGGCTGCAGACCACACCGTCGAGGCCAGCCTTGAGGGTGAGTTCAGCCAGGGACCGGGCGTGTTCTTGCGTGTCCTTGGTGCGTTCGAATCCTGCGGCCCACATATCCTCATTTGAAAGGCTGGTGAGGATGGTGACGGCGATCAGCTTGGCGCGGCCCCCCACGGCATCACGCGCGGCCTGCATCATGTCGAGACCGCCGGTGGCGTG
>JANOTU010000551.1:0-4027 GCA_031416515.1 Hyphomicrobiales bacterium | reverse complement strand
TCGGGCACCTACTCCCATCCGACGGCTAACGGGTGATGGCCAACATTGCACGCGCCTCCTCCCGTGCCGTTGGGCTTGGGAGACGGTGGCCGAAGGCCGGATGAGGGCCCTTGCCACGAGGAGATAAGGTAGTGGCCTTCCTCTTCGTCCTCCCCACCTGGCCTGTGAATGTCTGGGCCGCCGCCATGCGTAAAGTGGCTCCAACTCTCGATCTCCGCCTCTGGCCCGATGCTGTGGGCGACATCGAGGACATCGAATATGTCGCCGCCTGGCTGCCGCCGCCCGGCGTGGTCAAAAGCCTGCCCAATCTGAAACTCATTCTCTCGCTTGGTGCCGGTGTCGATGCCATTCTGCATGATCCGACACTTCCGCCCGACATCCCCATTGTCCGCATCAACGATGCCGATCTCACCGGCCGCATGACTGAATACATCGTGCTGCATGTGCTTCTTCATCACCGCCAGCAGCGGCGCATTGATGACAACCAGAGGCAGAAAATCTGGGACTCTTTCCCCACCCATGCCGCGCGCCAGGTGCGTGTGGGCATCATGGGACTGGGAGTAATGGGCCGGGACTCAGCGGAGAAACTTCGTGATCTAGGCTTCAGGGTGGCAGGCTGGAGCCGCGCTCCCAAGACCATCCCCGGGGTTGAAAGTTTCGCAGGCGCCGCAGAATTTGACGCCTTTCTCGCGCGCACTGATATTCTGATCTCGCTGCTCCCGGCAACGCCGGACACTGACGGCATCATCAACCGCGCCACCATCAAGAAGCTTTCCAGAACGGGCCCTTTCGGCGCGCCCATCATTATCAACGCCGGTCGTGGCCGCCAGCAAAGAGCTGAAGATATTCTCGCTGCCCTGGACGCAGGCGAACTCCACGCCGCAACTTTGGATGTTTTCGCTGTGGAGCCGCTCCCCCAGGACAGTCCGCTCTGGACTCATCCGAAGATCACCGTAACACCGCACTCCGCTGCTGACAGCGAGCCGGAAGTCATCTGCGCCTATATCGCGCGGCAGATGGAGCGCCACCGAGCGGGTTTGCCGCTGGACAATCTGGTGGACCGCGTCCGGGGTTACTGAAAGCGCCATTCCATGCGGTTTTTGTAGGTATCTCCGGGGCGCAGGATTGCCGAGGGGAAGTTCTGGTGATTGGCCGCATCGGGATAGTTTTGTGGCTCAATGGCAATCGCTGCGTGTTGCCTGAGAGGGCCGTTGCGTCCGGGGAAGGCTTCGTTCCAGTGTTGCGCGGTGTACATCTGGATCGCGGCTTCGGTGGTCCAGATGTCCATGGTGCGGTTTCCATGGCGCAGGCGCAGGCCATGGCGAAGCTCGCCGCGTGTGCCGCTCAGTGACCAGCAATTGTCATAAGGCTCCGCCACCTTGCGAGCTTCGCGAAAATCCCAGCGAGTGCCTGCGACCGGTTTTATTTCACCCGTTGGCAGCAGGAGGTCGCTCAGGGGCAGAAAATGCTCGGCGTTGATCTGCATGTCGTGGTCGAAGGCGGACCCCGCGCCCAGATTCCAGTAGGCGTGATTGGTGAGGTTGACCACGGTGGGCCTGGTCGTGCGCGCTTCAAGTTCGAGGGCGAGGATTGCTCCGCTCACGGAGTAAGTGGCCGAGACAGCAAGCGCCCCGGGAAAGCCCTGATCGCCATCGGGCGAATGGGTGGTGAACCGAATGGAGTGATCGTCGCGCTGAACATCCCAGTGGCGGATGGCGAAATTATCAAGCCCGCCGTGAAGCTGGTGCTCACCCATGTTGGGGCTGAGCTTGTAGTCATGGCCGTCAAGCGAAAACCGCGCATGGGCGATACGGCCCGCATGGCGGCCACAGACAGCGCCCGCAGTCCAGTCGCCGCCAAGAAACTGCGCATCCGTGCCGCCGCCCGCCACAACGTCGACACCATCCACGAAGACGGAGACAAGCCGCGCGCCGAGGGGCGAGAATGTGGCGCGAAGGTTGGCGGAAGAAAGTTCGAGCATCATCTTCCTTCTCCCCTCGCGGGAGAAGGTGGCGCGTAGCGCCGGATGAGGGGGCGGTTCAGCGAGTTCTGCCGCCTGCGGGACTCGCTGAAACGCCCCCTCATCCGTCTCGCGCCCAAGAAAGAGGGCGCGATCCACCTTCCCCCGCAAGGGGGGAAGGGGAAGAAAGTCTCAGTGATTGTCACGCGGGATTCCCCTGGTCTTGGCGACGCGCTGGAACTTGGTTGATCCCTTGATGATCATGCCCTGGGCCAGTTGCTCGGTGGTGTTGCGGAAGATTTCCTGCCAGGGGGTTTGCGACTCTGGGTATTTGTAGCCACCGGCTTTTTCCAGATCGGCGCGGCGCTGGGCGATTTCTTCCTTGGAAATCAGCATGTCGCAGGTGCCCTTGTTGAGGTCGATGCGCACCCGGTCGTTGTTGCGCAGGATTGCCAGACCGCCGCCTGCCGCAGCTTCGGGCGAAGCGTTGAGGATCGAGGGCGAACCCGATGTGCCGGACTGACGGCCATCGCCAACGCAAGGGAGCGAACGGATGTTCTTCTCCAGCAGATAGGTGGGTGCCCGCATGTTTACGACTTCCGCCGAGCCTGGATAGCCCAGAGGGCCGGTGCCGCGCATGAACAGCACGGTGTTCTCGTCGATAGCCAGCTTTGGATCATCGATGTTGGCGTGATAATCCTCCGGGCCGTCAAAGACGATGGCCTTGGCTTCAAAGGCGTTGGGGTCTTTTGGGTTCGACAGATAACGCGTGCGGAATTCCTCCGAGATGACGGAAGTTTTCATAATGGCGCTGTCGAAAAGGTTGCCTGAGAGCATCTTGAACCCGGCATTTTCCTTGAGCGGCGCCCCGTAAGCCTTGATTACATCGCGGTCCCAGGAGAATTTATCCTTGCAGTTGGCGCCGATGGTCCGGCCGTTGGCGGTGATGCAGTCTTCATGGATTTTCCCGGCCTTGATGAGCTCGGCGACCACGGCAGGCACGCCGCCGGCGCGGTGATAGTCCTCGCCCAGATAATCACCGGCGGGCTGGAGGTTGACGAGAAGCGGCAATTCAAGGCCGTGCTTTTCCCAGTCTGAGACTTCCAGTTCAACGCCGACCAGCCTGGCGATGCCATTGAGATGATTGGGCGCGTTGGTGGATCCGCCAATTGCCGTGTTGACGGCGATGGCATTCTCAAAGGCTTGGCGCGTCATGATTTTGGAAGGTGTCAAATCCTCATGCACCATTTCCACAATGCGGCGGCCCGTTTCATAAGCCATTTGCCCGCGCTCGCGGTAAGGAGCGGGGATCGCGGCATTGCCGGGCAGCGTCATGCCGAGCGCTTCAGCCAGCGAATTCATGGTGGTGGCGGTGCCCATGGTGTTGCAGAAGCCGGTCGAAGGCGCTGAGGTTGCGACCAGTTCGATAAAGCCTTCATAATCAAGCTCGCCGGTGGCCAGCTTCTCGCGCGCCATCCACACAATGGTGCCGGAGCCGGTGCGCTTGCCCTCATGCCATCCATTGAGCATGGGGCCGGAGGAAAGGGCAATCGCCGGAATATCAACCGTCGCCGCCGCCATCAGGCAGGCGGGCGTGGTCTTGTCACAGCCAATGGTGAGCACCACGCCGTCGAGCGGATAGCCGTAGAGGACTTCAACGAGGGAGAGATAAGCCAGGTTGCGGTCGAGCGAGGCGGTGGGGCGCTTTCCGGTTTCCTGAATGGGATGAACCGGGAATTCCAGCGGGATGCCGCCCGCCGCGGTGATGCCGTCGCGCACGCGCTTGACCAGATCGACATGGGCGCGGTTGCAAGGGGAAAGATCAGACCCCGTCTGGGCGATGCCGATAATCGGCTTGCCCCCCTGCAATTCGCCGCGCGTGAACCCGTAATTGAGATAGCGCTCAAGATAAAGCGCTGTCATGTCGGTGTTGCCGGGATTATCGAACCAGTATTGCGAACGGTATTTCAGCGGCTTGGGGTTTTTGTCAGTCATGGCGTCCTCTGGGTTGCTGTGTGCATTTAGAGCGATCAGGGAAGGGATGTCCAGCGAGGCTATTTCAACCTG